>JAFBAJ010000643.1 GCA_019247865.1 Acidobacteriota bacterium | reverse complement strand
GTCTTCCTTTGCGCCTTTGCGCCTTTGCGTGAGATTCTTTTTTCTGAGTTCTCAAATTGACCCACTACCTGATTGCGCCTGCCTGATCGCGTCGGCCACGCGCACTGTTTCGACTGCGGCGCGGACATCATGCACGCGTACGATGTGCGCGCCGTGGAGGACGGCGGCCGTGACGGTCGCCATCGTGCCGTGCAGGCGCGCTTCGGGCGGCGCGTCATCGAGCAGGCGTCCGATGAAAGATTTGCGCGAGGTGCCGACGAGCAGCGGAAAGCCCGGAAAGCTCTGCGCCAGTTCGTCGAGCCGCGCGAGCAGCAGCAGGTTCTGCTCGAAAGTCTTGCCGAAGCCGATGCCCGGGTCGAGCGCGATGGCTTCACGCGCGACGCCGCATCGCTCGGCCATGTGCAGGCTGCGACGGAGGCTGAGCGTCAGCTCGCTGAAAATATCCGGCGCGGGCGGCAGGCGATGGAGCGTGCCCGGCGTCCCGCGCGAATGCATCAGGACGAGTCCCGCACGCGCGCGCGCAACCTCGTCCGCGACGTGATAATCAAAGCGCAGGGCTGAGATGTCGTTCACGATCTCGGCTCCGGCCGCGAGCGCCGCACGCGCGACGGCGGCCTTCGTCGTATCAACCGAGATCGGAACCGGGGAGCTTTGCGCCAGACGCTCGATGACCGGGACGACGCGTTCCAGTTCCTCTTCCGCCGTCACGGTCTCGCCGCCCGGACGCGTCGATTCGCCGCCGACATCAATGATGTCCGCGCCCTCCGCCAGCAGCTCTGCGCCGCGCCGCAGGGCTTCGTCCACATCCAGGAAACGCCCGCCGTCGCTGAAACTATCCGGCGTCACATTGAGCACGCCCATCACGAGCGTTCTTTCGCCAAGCACCAGCGTGCGCCGCGCGAGTTTCCATTCCATGAAAGCAATATTCTCACGCAAAGGCGCAAAGCCGCAAAGAAGAGCTGGAATGCTTTCTTTGCGGCTTTGCGCCTTTGCGTGAACTGCTTTTGACTTACGCTGTCGCCGGGTTGCTGCCGGTGATCGGCGGCAGGATGGGCTTGAGCGGTTTGACGGTCGGCTCTTTGAGCTGCGGCCGTTCGTCGTCGCCGCCCGCCGGCGGCTGGTCGTCGTCGAGCGGCAAGCCCGCCACGATGCGTCGAATCTGCACGCCGTCGAGCGATTCGCGCTCCAGCAACGTCTCAGAGAGCCGCACCATTGTGTCGCGGTTCTCTTCGATGAGGCTCTTGGCGCGCTCGTACTGCGCGGAGACGATCTTTTTGACCTCCTGATCGATCTTGATCGCGGTGTCCTCCGAGAAATCGCGATGCTGCGCGATCTCGCGGCCGAGGAAGATCTGCTCCTCCTTCTTGCCGAAGGTGAGCGGCCCCAGTTCCGACATGCCGTACTCGCAGACCATCGCGCGCGCCAGTTCCGTCGCACGCTCGATGTCATTCGAAGCGCCGGTCGTCACATTATTCGCGCCGAAGAACATCTCTTCGGCAATGCGCCCGCCCATCATGATCGCGATCTGTCCGAGCAGGTATTCCTTCGTCGCACTGTGGCGGTCGCCTTCGGGCAACTGTTGCGTCAGGCCCAACGCCATGCCGCGCGGAATGATCGTCACCTTATGAACCGGATCGGCGTTCGGAACTTTCAAGCCGACGAGCGTGTGTCCCGCCTCATGATAAGCCGTGTTCCGCTTCTCATCGGGCGAGATGACCATGCTCTTGCGCTCCGCGCCCATCAAGACCTTGTCCTTCGCCAGCTCAAAGTCCGGCATCGCGACCAGCTTCTTGTTGTAACGCGCGGCGTTCAAGGCCGCCTCGTTGACCAGGTTCGCAAGGTCTGCGCCGGTAAAGCCGGGCGTGCCGCGCGCGATGACGCTGATGTCAACATCCTCTCCGAGCGGAATCTTGCGCGTGTGAACTTTCAAAATCCCTTCGCGCCCGCGCACGTCCGGTCTGGAGACGACGACGCGGCGGTCAAAACGTCCGGGTCTCAGGAGCGCCGGGTCGAGCACGTCCGGCCGGTTGGTCGAAGCGATGAGAATCACTCCGTCGTTCGACTCGAAGCCGTCCATCTCGACGAGCAACTGGTTCAGGGTCTGCTCTCGCTCGTCATGTCCGCCGCCGAGGCCCGCGCCACGGTGACGGCCGACAGCATCGATCTAGTCGATAAAGATGATGCACGGCGCGTTCTTCTTGCCCTGCTCGAAGAGGTCGCGGACGCGGCTCGCGCCGACGCCGACGAACATCTCGACGAAGT
>JAFBAJ010000191.1 GCA_019247865.1 Acidobacteriota bacterium | reverse complement strand
CGAGGTCTGAATTGCTAATCACGATCTGCGAATCGCCTGTGCAGCCGACGAGGCGCGTGTCGCGCTGGCGCACTGGAATCATCTGCACGCGCTGCTCCAGCTCCGGCATCTCGCGCCCGGGCTTGTGGTCAGACCACTCGCTGAGGCCATAGACGCGGTCTGCGAGACGGCGATGGGGCTCGTTATCCACCCCGGAAGAGTCGAAGCGGCGAAAGTTTCCGCTCGATTGAATGAGCGTCGAAATGCGGCGCGCGAGGCGATAGGACTCCGGGTGGCGTTTGCGCAGCTCTGCGGTCAGGAGATTCGTCAGCTCGATCTGGCCGATCTCGCATTCGATCTCGGCATCGGTCATCTCGGTATCGAGATAGTGCTGAAAGCGTCCCTTGCTGAGGAGCTGCACGAAGAGCTCCTGCGTGAGGTCTGTGTAGGCGTTGTGCGAGCCTTCTTCGACGAGGAGTCCGGCGCTGCGGGAGGCACGCACGAGGGGATGATGACAGACCAGACGATGGAGTTCCGTCCAGAGACGATTCACGTCCGAGCAGCGCAAGCTTTCGACCCACTGCTGGCCGCGCGCCGCGCGTGCAGTGTCCCGACGCCTGAGCGAGCGTGGCTGCTCCTTGATTGCGCTCATCATGGAACCTTTCGGATTATGATTGCTGGTAGATTTCACAGTCTTAATAGTTACCGCTTGCCGCTCCGGCCGCCGCAGACTCACTGCCGGCGAGCGAGAGCACCCTGACTATTCCCCGGTCGCATACTGAAAAAGATTGATGAGGCAAAGCTCGGTCGTTGGCCTCGGCAGGCGTTTGTTCGTGAGACCGCTTGGGAAAAGGGCATGTCCGGTTTAAGTTTTCAGGCCGATGGAGGCGAGGTGTGGGAGCCGAAGAGCTGGCCTCTCGTCTCCGCTAACGGGCAAATCTCTCGCTTCCGCAGGTCTTCGTTCAGCGACCCCTCGCCTTGAAGACGCGCGCCTGTTGATGACCGCAAAAGGGGAATGGGCGCGGTCAACCTTTGAAGGGGATGGTCAAGGTAGCTTTGCAGCCACTTGACCGACGAAAAAGATGTTATCAGCAAACCGGGAATTGAGCAACATCTTTTTACACCAGGGGCTAATTATTGCAATAGCACAGATAAAAATCTTTCGGCGGGCCGCCGCAGTTATGGAAGCGGGGCGCTATTGGCTCTTTTATTTTGTTGAACCAGCGAAGCGCCGGCTCAGGGAACTGTAAAAGTTGCGGCTCACGTTCTAGCTCTTGCCCTTCAGCCTCGCATAAGCCCTGTGAATTGGTCAGCGCTTCGTTTTTCAGATTAACAGAGCCGCGACAGCCCTGCTCCTTAGCGTACAGGTGTGCGAACCCTGAAGGGGGAGACATATGAAGAGAGCCAAAGCCAACTTATTCTGTAAACGGGCCAGTTGCCCTTCCGCTGAAACGCTGCTCACGTACCGCTCCTGCGGCCTCGAAGCCATCACGGACGAGCACATCACACAGCACCTCGCGGCCTGCGACTTCTGCGGCGCAGAGCTGCAGTTGCTGGGCGAATGCCCGCAGGCGGACGAAGGCGAAACGTTCGCCACGGAGATTCCGCTTCCCCTGCGTCGTCTCGCGGAAGAGATCCTCGCCGGCAGCCCTCTCACGGCCGAGATGTTCTCCGAAGCGGGTTACGAGAAAGAGCGTCTGACCCTGACCGACGCCTAAGAGCAGCGCCAGGAAAGATTTTCTCCCTTTTCCCACGACGATTCCCACTTCGCCGCTTGAGTCATCCTACGCTCTTCAGCATCCTAAAACAGTCGGATCGAACCCACATTAAGTGCCCGGCACAGCTCGCAGCCTGTCGTTCAGGTGCGAGCGTTCGGCGAGCGTGTGGAGGAGCGGCCCCTGCGCTGTGAATTCGACCGTGCTGACGGAGGCGACGGGGCAGACGAGGCGATAGCGGAACCGGCCGACATCGATGCCGAGCAGGCTGCAGAGGATGATGCGGATGGTCGCTTTGTGCGAGACGACGAGGACGTTGCCGTCCGTGTAGAGGCTGCAAATCTCTTCGGTCACTTCGAGGCCGCGCCGCGCGACACGGACGGCCAGCTCGCCTCCCGTCGGAGGATGCCAGGCGGGGTCTGCGAGCCAGCTCAGGTAATCGTCGTGATACTCACGCGCGACCGTCTCCTTCGACTTCCCTTCCCACTCGCCGTACCCGATCTCCTTCAAACCGTCGCGCAGCTCCGGACGCATCCCCAATTCATCGCAGAGCGCCTGCGCGGTCGCGACCGTGCGGCGCAAAGGGCTGCTGTAGATCGCGCGCCAGGGCTTTTTCGCGTAGGCGTCGGCGAAGGCGCGCGCCATCAACAGCCCGTCGGGCGTCAGTTCCGGATCGTGGCCGGAGCCGCAGAAAGAGTCCTCGCGGCTCAGCTCCGTCTGCCCGTGCCTGAGAAAATAGATGGTTAGAGTCATGCTCAGTATTGATTCTCGAAAACTCTGAAGTCCTCTTCCAGCTTCCATTGCAGACGCGCGCGTTCGCTGCCCGCGAGGAATTGACGACAGCCGTCGGAGACGAGCTTGAGGCTCTGCGCGTCTCTGCCGCATTGCGTGACGGGAGAGAATTTGCGTGCGTCGCTCCAGAGGCTCGCGCCGGGCAGGAAGGAGTAGTGCAGGCTGTTGCGCGCCATCGTCTTGAGCTGCGCGTAGCCGAGGCCCTGATCCATCGCGGCCCGCAGGTACTCGCGCGAAATCTCGGAGCGCGAGACGCCCTCGTCGTCTGTCGCCAGCGTGACGGGCACGCCGTACTGCATGTAGGTGGCGAGCGGATGGTCTGTGCCACGTATGCCGAGGATGACATCGTTGCTCGTCAGACAGATCTCGACCAGCACGCCGCGCCGCGCCATCTCCTTCAACAGCTCGTAGGGCTCCGTCTCGTGCATGATGTCCACGCCGTGCCCGATGCGCTCGGCCGAGGCGGTGAGGACGGATTCGCGTATGTGAAAGCCGAGCCCTTCGGGCGGGACGATGCCGGGCGCGAGCTCGCCCGCGTGCAGGGTCACGCGCGCTCGCGGATAGAGCGGCCGCAGAAACTTGAGCATCTGCATGTGCAAACGGAAGTCTCGCATCGAAACCAGACCGTCTTCGGCCTGCACCAGATTCAGCGCGACCACTTTGGAGCTCGGATCGTTGGCGAGCGCGAAACCCGTCACCATCTGCGCGAAGACGGCTCCCGGCGCAGCGCCGCGCGAGACCTGCGAGATATAACGAATCGTGACACCGCATCCGGCGTCGGCCTGCTGCGTCCCGCATTGCAGGATTTTGTCCTTCTCCGTTTCGGCCTCCTGCAAAGCCTTGATGCCGGCGGTCGCAGCATCAGCGATGCCGCCGCTCCTGAGCTTGTCATACGTGCCCTGAAAATTTCCGTCCCAGCCGATCTTCCCTCCGAGCTGGCTCGACATGATGCCGTCCGGCGTGAGCATCAGTTCGAGATAACTGACGTGGCCGCGTGCGGCGCGGGCGGCTGCGTCGGCGAGCATCCGTCCGGTCTGCCCGTACGTCGCCGCGCCGAACTTGCCGAAGGTGTCGAAGAAACGGTCGTGCCCGTTCTGTCCCGAAAACTCCCAGAAGCGCATTGACCACGCGTCGATCATCTGCCGGTAGAGCACGCCGTTCGTGAGCGCGTTCGTCGCGGGCAGTTGCCCGGAGCCCTGATCGCACGGCGGCTGCGAGAGCGCGAAGGTCGTCTGATTGACGCACAAGCCATTGTCCGCGGCCCATTCGATGTAGCGTTCGGCGTAGACGGAACCCGACAGATGATTGTGCAGGTCGCCGCCCTTAGGCATCTTCAATAGAAAGGCCAACTGTTGCGGCGGAGACTTGCGGATCGATTCAAAGAAGCGCGCCGCACGCTGCTCGGCCCCAACACTGCTGGCAACTTGCGCCTGAGCGAAGCAAGCGCACAGCAAGAGGAGCGTGAGAGATGTGGTAAACCTGTAGAAAGTGGCCGCTCTGAAGGGGACGTATCTGCGCATGATCGTAGCTCCTGAATTTTAGAGAGGTGGATGATGATTAAGCGAACCATGCTCCGGGGGCTTGCCCAGGAGCCAGGATTTGAGGATGCCAGGGTGCGCGGCATCCGTGTTGAAGTAATCCTGAATGAGCTTCTCGTACAGCTCGTCGCGCTCTGACTCCCTGAGTTTTGAGCCGAACGGCATCCGGCCGCCTTTGACGTAAGAGCTGATCAAGGTGCTGTCCATCGGCCAGCTAAGCGAGCCGAGGCCCGTCTGTTGGTGGCACGCCGCGCAGCTCGACTCGCTCGCGGCAGAGCCGAGGCCGGGGCCGAACTTGCTCGTGTCCAGATAATTTTCAAAGCGCGGCGAGCCATAGGTCTGAAAGAGATCATTGACCGCCGCGACCGACGATTGCTCATCTGGACTGACGCTGCCCGCCTCCGGAAAGATCGGAAGAATGCCGCTCTTATGGCATTGCACGCAGTTGTCATCGCCGTAACCCAGCTCCCAACGCCCCTTGATGCTGATTGAGCCGTCGCGGCGATAGGTTCGGTAATAGTCTTTGAAGTACGCGTTATAAGTTCCGTCCGCGCCCGTGACGGCCGAGACGACCGAGACGTTGCGAATGCGCGTGCGCGCGCCTTTGTCCGTCACTCCGAACTGCACCCACTTCTCCGGCACGCCCCGCGTCGCGTCGCCCGGCACGACGATCAGCAGCCGCTCAAAGCTGTCGTCGTTGTCCGGCGTGCCGAGGTGCTGCGAGATGTAGCTGAAGAAGATGAGCCGCTCGTCCTCGTCTCTCTGTGCGTTGAGCCCGCGCAGAAAAGCTTTGGCCTGCTCCAGCGTTTCGTCGCGGCTGACCGCGCGCAGGAAGCTCTGCGACAGCAGAAACTCCGGAATCTGCACGTAGCGCCGCGTCTCGTCAAAGTACTGCCTGTCCGGGACGATGAAGCCCAGCTCATGTCCGGGCAACTGGTCGAGCGAGACCGCTTCGATGTATTCGACGAACTGCCGGTGGCGGCCGACGAAGCCCGCGTCCTCGTTGAGCCGGCATTGCCTGAGCGTGAACGCGATGTCGCCGAGCACGCGCTGATAAGCCTCCAGCGCGTCGTCATCTTCATAGGCCGCATGCGCCGCGCGCACCAGCGCATCAACTCTGCCCGTCATCCACGCGTCCGGCCGCGCACGCACGCCCGCGCACGGAGCGGCGGCAGCGTTGGCCTGCACGGCCAGCAGGAGGAGGCAACAAATGATGAGACTCTGACGAAAGCTCATGAGCACGATCTTATTCCTGTGGCTTGCTGAGTTGTGCGTGCCAAGTGCCGCTGCGGTCGCCCCACGCGTCACAGCACCAATCCACCGTTCCGGTGACCTCTGTCCTCTCTGCGTTGAGAGTCCCGCGAGAGGCCGCTGCGTTTCATCTGGATCAGGCGTGGCGGCAAGGACGGTCCCGTCGGCCAGGCAGAAGCTCAAGCTATCATCATCGGTGCGATGGCAACCGGGGCAGGTTTTCATTGCCGTCCTCTGGAGAATTAATCACAGCTCAGGTTACTTCTCTTTAAGACCACCGTAGAGCTCGTCTATCAGCTCGCTGTACTTTTCGTCGATCACGCGGCGCTTGACCTTGAGGGTCGGCGTGAGTTCGCCGCCGTCGATGGTGAACTCTGCGGGGAGCAGCGCGACGCGCTTGACGCGTTCGTACTCGTTCAGCTCTTTGGTGAGCGCGGCCACGTCGCGCTGGACGAGCTTGATGGCCGCCGGATACTGGCTCAGCTCTCGATGAGACTTGGGCGCGTCGGCATCGATCTTCGCAACCTCTTCGCGCAGGTCTTCCCAGTCGGGGACGATGAGCGCGGCGGGCTGTTTGCGTCCCGCGCCGAGGACGACGACCTGATTGACGTACTCGCTCTGCAGGATCAGGCTTTCGAGGAGCTGCGGCGCGATGTACTTGCCGTTCGAGAGCTTGAAGAGATCCTTCTTCCGATCAGTGATGTAGAGATGGCCGCCCTCGTCCATGCGTCCGACATCTCCCGTGTGAAACCAGCCGTTCGACATCACCTCGGCCGTCGCCTCCGGATGATTATAGTAGCCGCGCATGACGCACTCGCCGCGCACCAGAATCTCGCCGTCCTCGGCGAGCTTGACCTCGATGCCGGGAAAAGGCAGGCCGACCGAGCCGACGCGATTGTCTTCCGGGCGGTTGGCCGTGACGATGCACGTCTCGGTCATGCCGTAGCCCTGCAGGATCGGAATGCCCGCCGCCCAGAAGGCGTACGAGAGATGCGGCGCGAGCGGTGCGCCGCCCGACACGAAAAAGCGCAGGCGTCCGCCGATGCCTTCGCGCCATTTCGAGAAGACGAGGCGCGATGCGAGCTGCTGCTCGATCTCCAAAAGCGGCGGCACGCGCTCGCGCCGGTCCTTCAACTCGGCGTGGCGCTCGCCGACCTTCAAAGCCCACGCGAAGAGCT
>JAFBAJ010000058.1 GCA_019247865.1 Acidobacteriota bacterium | reverse complement strand
GCCGACAAGTTCGCAGGCTATCGCACGCTCGCGGCCTTCCCTATCCTCAAGGACCGGGATGTGCTCGGAGCCGTTTCGCTCTACTCGGCCGAGCTGGGCGAATATCACAAAGAACATCAGAAGCTGATCGAAGAGGCCACAGCCTTCTTAGCGACCGCGCTTTCGGCCGCGACGGATGAAGCGGCTGCTCCGGTCAGGTTCAATGCCGCGACGGGCGCGCTCGCGCCGCAGCCCGCGCATGATTACAAGACTGCGCCGCTCAACCTGACGCGCGCGCAGCTCGAATCCGAGCTGACGCACTAAGCGCGTCGCTTGAAATTATCATAAGGGAAACTTTTTTAATCTCTTGTAAGGAAACAGAATTTGATGCGTAAATCAGCCCCCCTGGCCCTGCTCCTGATTCTTTCGCTCTTCGCTCCGCTGATGGGAGCGGGCGGCACGAAGCAGCTCGCGCCGACGCCGCTTGCACAGACGTGGCAGTCCGCTTCCGCCCGTCGCTCGGGCAAAAACAAGATGCCTGAGAGCTTGCGCGCGCTCGCCAGTCGCTCGCGCGCCGCGAACTCTTCGGACAAGACTCGCGTGATTCTCAATCTCGCGGACGCAAAGGCCGCGAGCGCGGCTCGCGTAGCGCTTCAGCGCGCGGGCGCGGATGTGCAGGGACAGCTCGACGCGCTGGGCCTGCTCATCGCGGAGGTTCCCACCGCGCAGCTCGAAGAGCTGGCCGCGCGTGACGAGATCGCGTGGATGTCAGCCGATCAGGAAGTCCGCTCGCTCTCTGTGGACAACACGAGCCACATCGAAATCACGACGGGCGCGAGCAAGGTCTTGCCGCAGGGCAACACTGCGATGGCGAACGGCGGCGGTGGCAACAAGGTCGGCATCGCCATTCTGGATAGCGGCATCAGCCCGTCCGATGCGGCGGAGTTTAACGGCTATCAATGGCAGTCGAGCGGCGGAGTGCTCGGCCTCGGCTTGCTGCTCTCGCAGTCCTACGTGCAGTCCTACGACCGCATCAAAAAGCACATAGACTTTACCGGCGAGAACAGCACGGCCGACGCTTACGGGCACGGCACGCACACCGCCGGAGTCGCCGCCGGAACGGGACAGTCAAGCGAAACCGCCGCCAACCAGAATCCGAACGCGCAGACCTTCGGTGGCATCGCCACCGGCGCGAACCTGGTCGACGTGCGCGTGCTCAACTCGCAGGGCAGCGGCACCATCTCGAACGTCATCGCGGGCATCAACTGGGTCATCCAGAACCGCAACACGTACAACATACGCGTCATGAATCTCTCGCTCGGCACGCCCGTCACGCAGAGCTACCGGACCGACCCTTTGTGCCAGGCCGTTTCGCGTGCGGCTGACGCGGGCATCACGGTCGTCGTCGCGGCTGGCAACTGGGGCAAAGACTCCAACGGCAACACGATCTACGGCGGCATCCTGTCGCCCGCCAACTCGCCCGACGTGATTACGGTCGGAGCGACCAACACGCAGCAGACCAACGTCCGTTCGGACGACGTGGTGACGAGCTATTCTTCGCGCGGCCCGACGCTGGTGGACGGCATCGCCAAGCCCGATCTCGTCGCGCCCGGCAATCGCATCGGCGCGGCAGAGACGGCCAGCTCTTCGCCGAACGCGACCTACTCCTACTCGACCACGGGCGGCGGCGGAGTCGTCGGCACGCTCCTCTTCGGCAACACGACCGCTTATAACCCGCAGGCGACCGGAACCTATCAAGTCCTGTCGGGCACTTCATTCGCCGCGCCGGCGGTCTCCGGCACGGTCGCGCTGATGATCGAAGCCAATCCGTCGCTCACGCCGAGCATCGTCAAGGCGCTGCTCATGCGGACGGCGCAACGCCTTCCGGTGTACGAGGCGCAGCTTGCGAGCGGAGAGATGACGACCTTCGAGCGCGTCATCACGGAGGGCGCGGGCGCGCTGAACACGTACGCGGCCGTCACTCTGGCGAAGGCCGTGCGCAAGGACGCGAACCAGGCGCGGATCGGCGACAACCTGATCACGCAGAGCAACACGACTTATCAAACGCTGAACCTGACCTCGCCGATTGCGGGCGAAGCGATGCCGCTCAACAACGGCCTCGTCTGGGTTGAAGGCGTCGCCTTCACGGATCGCCTGCGGCTGACGCAGGGTTATCGCCTCCCGGACGGCAATGTCATCACCAGCGGCTTTGCCCTCGCGGACGGCTACATGATGAACGACGGCTCTTACGTCTTCTCCGACGGACTGGTCGTGAGCAGCGGCATCATCATCATGAGCAGCGG
>JAFBAJ010000598.1 GCA_019247865.1 Acidobacteriota bacterium | reverse complement strand
TAGCCTCCATTGCTTTTTGAGTTAGATAAGCAAATTGCGCTTCGTCAAAGTAGCGTTGATCTAAAGCCACATAAAGTTGGGCACGCACTTCACCGCATGAGCCCTTGGCTATTGTTAGGAATTGCAGGAACTCTCTGTCACCGTCTCTTTCAAATCCTTCCGCGATATTTGAGAGAACCGAGACAGACGCGCGCCGAATTTGATCGCGCAGGCCAAAGTCACGTCCGAACTCACCGCGGGCAGTTGCCTGATAGATCAGCCTTGTTAGCTCGCGTGAGATTTTCCATGCTTCAATATCCTCAAAGCGCTTGATTCTCGACATAGCTGTCACTCCTAAAAGTAGCTCAATACAGCCAATCCGAGACTTGGGTCTTGAGACTTGAGACTTGGGACTTTTACTCAGCGACTATCTCATCATAACTCTCCGGCCTGCGGTCGCGGAAGAATTGCCAGGTGTTGCGGACTTCGCGGATCATGTCGAGATTGAGGTCTGCCACGACGAGGGCGTCCTGGTCGCGCGGGGCTTCGGCGACGAATTGACCGCGCGGATCGCAGAAGTAGCTCTGGCCGTAGAATTCGCCGATGTCCCAGGGCTGTTCGTGGCCGACGCGATTGATCGCGCCGACGAAGTAGCCGTTGGCGACGGCGTGCGCGGGCTGCTCCAGCTTCCACAAATATTCCGAGAGCCCTGCGACGGTCGCCGACGGATTGAAGACGATCTCCGCTCCGTTGAGGCCGAGGCAGCGCGCGCCTTCCGGAAAGTGCCGGTCGTAGCAGATATATACGCCGATGCGCGCATAGGCTGTTTCAAAGGTCGGATAGCCGAGGTTGCCGGGCTTGAAATAGAATTTTTCCCAGAAGCCGGGCGCGACGTGCGGGATATGGTTCTTGCGATACTTGCCGAGGTAAGTTCCATCGGCATCGATCACGGCGGCGGTGTTGTAGTAGATGCCAGTGATCTCTTCTTCATAGATCGGCACGATGATGACCATGCCGTGCTTCTTCGCTGTCTCCTGCATGAGCTTGACGGTCGGGCCGTCCGGCACTTTCTCGACCGCTTCGTACCAGCGCGTCTGCTGCTCTGCGCAGAAGTAGGGCGTCGTGAAGACCTCCTGCATGCAGAGAATCTGCACGCCCTGCCGCGCCGCATCCTCGATCATGCCGAGATGCTTGTCGATGTTGGCGCGCTTGATCTCTTCGATTGGCGCGTCGGTCGGCGCTGCGTTCGTCGCCTGAATAAGACCGCATTTGACTGTTCGTGGCATATGCTTTTCCTTTATGAGTAGTATTTCTATCTTACTATGTTTGAGCTTCGAGCACCGCTGACTGTCGCATCGGAGAGAGCTTCGCCAGCACATAATAGGCGATGGCGGAAGCGGCGAAGCCGACGAACCAGCCGTAGTCGTAAAGCGGCCGCAGGAGTGGGACGATCAGTCCGATCCAGGCGAGCAGGCAGCCAAACAGCGTGGCGGCCACCGCACGCCAGTTCCAACCCTGCGCGTAAGTGTACGCGCCCTGCTTGCGATAGAGGTCGGGCAGCGCCAGTTGCTTGTGACGCACCAGCCAGTAATCGACGATCAGGACTCCGGCGATAGAGCCCATCCCGCCGGAATAACCGACCAGCCAGCCGTTGATATAACGCTCCGGGTTGGCGAGCAGTCGCCACGGCTGAATCAGGATGCCGATGATACCCGTGATTAATCCGCCCGTGCGAAAAGAGATCCAGCGCGGGAAAGCGTTGGCAAAGTCGTTCGCCGGCGAGACGACATTGGCCGCGATATTGACGGCGAGGGTGGCGACGACGACCGTGAACATAGAGATTGCCACGATCCAGACCTGGTCGAACAGCCCGACCAGCTTCATCGGGTCCCAGAGCTGTTCGGGCGGCTGCGCCGGATAGATGACCATCGCGGCAGAGGTGATCATCACGCTCATCGCGGCAAAGACGGTCATCGTCGTCGGCAGGGCGACGGTCTGCCCGATCACCTGTTCGCGCTGGCTGCGTCCGAAGCGCGTGAAGTCCGGCATGTTCAAAGAGAGCGTCGCCCAGAAGCCGATCATCGCCGTCAGCGACGGAATAAAGATCGGCCGGAAAGCAGACCAGCTATTGAGTCGGCCCGGATCGCGCAAGAGGTGTCCGACTCCGCCCGCACGCCACAAAGCCCAACCGAGCAGGATCGCCGTCATAATCAGCACGAACGGCGCGGCCCAGTTCTCAACCTTGCGGAGCAGATCCATCCCGCGATAGATGATGTAGAGATTGAGCGCCCAGAAGAGTAGAAACGAGAGCCACATCGTCGGCGTATAGCCGCCGACTGGGCCGCCGAGCAGTGTCTTCCATCCGGGAATCAGCGAGCTGAAGAACGTTTGCAGCGCCTCGCCGCCGATCCACGCGTTGATGCCGAACCAGCCGCACGCGACGAGCGCACGCATCAGCGCCGGAAGATTCGAGCCGAGCGTCCCATAGCTCGCACGCGCAAAGACCGGAAAGGGAATCCCGTACTTCGTGCCCGGATGAGAATTGAGCAGGATCGGGACGAGCACGATCGTGTTGCCGAGCAGGATCGTGATCAGCGCCTGCCACCAGTTCATGCCCGCGCTGATGAGGCCGGAAGCCAGAATGTAGGTCGGAATGCAATGCGCCATGCTGACCCAGAGCGCGGCGTAGTTATAGGTCGTCCAGTCGCGTTTCTCGACCGGCACGGGCGCGAGGTCTTCGTTATAGAGCGGGCTCGACCTGATCGTCGCGTAATCTTTCAGCTCAACGCGGCCGTCCTCATGTTGGATTGTTTCGCTCATAGGTGCACTCTCACATCGCGACACACGTGCCGCGCTTGAGAAACTTTCCGTCACCGGCCTGGCCCACGTACTCGCCGTTCTCGATCACGACGCGGCCGCGTGAGAGGACGGTTTCGACGACGCCGGTGATGGTCTTGCCTTCGTAGGCGGAGTAGTCGACGTTCATGTGATGCGTGGCGGCGGAGATGGTCTGCTGCCGTTCGGCGTCGAAGATGACGATGTCTGCGTCGGAGCCGACGGCGATGGTTCCTTTCTTCGGGAAGAGGCCGAACATCTTGGCGGCGGCGGTCGAAGTCAGCTCGACGAAGCGGTTGAGGCTGATGCGATTCTCGACCACTCCGCCGTTGTAGATGAGCGGGACGCGATGCTCCACGCCGGGCGCGCCGTTCGGAATTTTTGAGAAGTCGTCCTTCCCCAGCTCCTTCTGCTCCTTCATGCAGAACGGGCAGTGATCCGTCGAGATGACTTGCAGGTCATCCATCTTCAAACCCTTCCACAGCTCCGCCTGATTCCACTTCTCGCGCAAAGGCGGCGTCATGACGTACTTCGCGCCCTCAAAGCCAGGCTCTTCGTAATTGTCGTAAGAGAGAAAGAGATACTGCGGGCAGGTCTCCGCGAAGGCCGGCAAGCCCCTGTCCCTCGCCTCGCGTACCTGTTCGAGCGCGTCAGCGCACGAGAGATGCACGATGTAGACCGGAGCCTCCGCCATCTCTGCGATGGCGATGGCGCGATGCACGCCTTCGGCTTCGGCTCTGGTCGGGCGTGTCAGCGCGTGATACTTAGGCGCGGTTCTGCCTTGCGCCAGCGCGCGTTTGATGATCTCGTTGATGACGATGCCGTTCTCCGCGTGCATGCAGATGAGGCCGCCGCGCTCGCCCGCCGCACTCATCGCGCGAAAGATGGTCGCGTCGTCCACCAGAAAGACGCCCGGATAGGCCATGAACAGCTTGAAGCTCGTGATGCCCTCGTCCATCAACGTGTGCATCTCTTCGATCTGATTGTCCTCCAACTCGGTCGTGATGAGATGAAAGCCGTAATCGATGGCCGTCTTACCTTCAGCCTTCTGATGCCAGTTGTCGACCGCTTCGATGAGCGCCTGCCCCTTGTACTGCACCGCGAAGTCTATGATCGAAGTCGTCCCGCCATGCGCCGCCGCGATCGTCCCCGTGCGAAAATCATCCGACGCCTGCGTCCCACCGAACGGCAACTCCATGTGCGTGTGCGGATCAATGCCGCCCGGAATGACCAGCTTCCCGCTCGCATCGATCACGCGGTCCGCCTCCATCTCCAGCTTCGCGCCGATGACCGAAATGGTCTCGCCTTCGATCAGAATGTCCGCCCTGTAATCATCCACCGCAGTGATGATGCGACCGTTGCGTATGAGAGTTTTCATTCACGTCTCCCTTATAAGAATTATCATTAAACCAATATCCAAGACAGGCTACAGGTTTTAGCTCCGTCAGGAGCTAAATATTTATAGCCTTCAATGCAAAGCAACTCAGCTCCGTCAGGAGCGGCATGTTTATAGCATCCATCAATTCGAAATATTTAAGCTCCGTCAGGAGCGGAATGCATATCAAATGGCGTAATATTTCGCTCCTGACGGAGCTTGATATCATCGGAATTGCTGTTGCTATAAATATTTCGTCCCTACGGGACTTACAGATTCTGCGTTATGGCTTGGACGTTCTATCGTCATCGAGAAAATTGAAAACGTATTTGTCCTCGAATTTTATCTGAAACTTCTTCAATAACGACAAATATTCATCTTTGAAAGACCTGCGGCTGTGATGCTGCTCCTGATTCTGGATATATCGAATAATTGTATCTAACTGCGAATGACCGTAAGAGAAGGCTCCGTATCCTTCCTGCCAGCCGAACTTGCCGTTTATCAAGCGGCGGTCGTTGATGAATTTTGAAGAGCTGGCTTTGATGTCTCGAACTAAGACCGACAGCGCCATGTCAGGCTTCAAACCGAGCAGGACATGTATGTGATCCTGCATGCCGTTAATGGCGATCAGCTTATGCCCGTCATTTCTGACGATGCCGGTGATGTATTTATATAGCTCCTCCTGATATTCATGGCGGATAAGAGCGAGACGCCCGCTTACAGCAAACACAACTTGAATGTATATCTGCGTGTATGTATTAGCCATGAGTCCTCACATTCCGCTCCTAAAGGAGCTTGCAGGTTGTGGCTCATGGGGTGGCTATAAATATGTCGC
>JAFBAJ010000625.1 GCA_019247865.1 Acidobacteriota bacterium | reverse complement strand
CAGGCCGAAGTGTCTCTGGTCTGTGAAGACTAAGCGGCGCAGGTTGTGTAGATGAAAGATGGCGTGCGTGTGTTTGGGCTGTGGGGCTGCGGGCGGGAGATAGAGAAAGCGGCCGGTCATGCGCAGGTGCGTGATGAGGACGCGTCTGTTGTCGAGGCGAAAGAGAATGTGCTTGCCGCGCCGCCCGACCGCTTCGATGGTCGCCCCGCGCAGGCCGCGCGCAAACTCTCGCGGCGAAGTGTCCGGAGCGAGCTGCGCGCGCAACAGCTCGGCCCTGATGATCTTGCGGCCACGCACGATCTTCTCCAGAGAGCGCGCGACCAGCTCTACTTCAGGCAGCTCAGGCATAAATGAAAAACGGTCTTTGGTCTTTGTGCTTTGGTCTTTGATGTCTGACTCAGCCTGAATTGTATCATTCACGGCGGAGTCGCTGGCAAAGACCAAAAACCAAAGACCAAAGACCGTCCTATCTATTTACAGGTCGCAAAGAATGACTTCGCGGAGTCGAGCGCCGTCTTGCAGGTCGTCGCGAGACTGGCCTTGCCTTCCGGCGTCATGGAGGCATTCTTCCATGCCTTGCGGCTCGTTTCCATCGAACTGCGGTAGGATGCCTTCACCGCTTCGGGGACGTTCGGATTTTCCATGCACTTGTCCATCTTGGCGAAGTACTCATCGCATTCCGCCACGCCGATATTGGTCGCCGCCCCGGTGCTCGCGGTGCTGGCCGGTTCCGCCGCCTTGGTCGTGGCCGCGGGCTTGGCATTGGAGTTATTAGCGTTGCCCGTGTTGGCGTTCTCCTCGGTCTTGCTACAGCCGATGAAGAACAGCGCGCTGCACAGCAGCAGAATCAAAGTCAAAGCTTTCATCTACATATCTCCTTAAACTTTCACTGTCTCGAATTGGGTAGATCGTGCCCCCCGTGAAGTTAAAACCAAAACTCTTAACGTGAAATTCGCTCGGCTTCGTCGAGCAGCGTGTTCGTCTTGGCGACCGAGGTGGCCTCCGCGTAGATGCGCAGGACGGGCTCAGTCCCGGATTGACGAAAGAGGAGCCACGATTCGTCCTCGAAGATGAGCTTCACGCCGTCAAGTGTTTCAAGTGCATGAACGGCCTGGCCGGCAAAATTTGCGGGCGGAGCCGCGGCGAGCTGCCCGACGAGGCTCTGTCCGCGCGCGACAGGCATGTGCAGGTCGCGTCGATTGAAATAGAACGCGCCGAACTCCCTGTGCATCTCCCTGACCAATTCGGAGGGCGTCCGGCCGGAGGCGATGACGGCTTCGAGCAGCAGCAGGGAATTGAGTATCCCGTCGCGTTCAGGGATGTGGCCGCTGACGCCGATGC
Organism: Acidobacteriota bacterium; assembly: GCA_019247865.1. Taxonomy (GTDB): domain Bacteria; phylum Acidobacteriota; class Blastocatellia; order Pyrinomonadales; family Pyrinomonadaceae; genus JACMLC01. The sequence continues at coordinate 1,523 of JAFBAJ010000625.1, read as the reverse complement.
CGCCCGACTCTTCCGCGCCGATCAGGATATTTTCGCGCAGCATCAGGTCGGCGATGTACTTGAAGCCGATGGGCGTCTCGTAAAGTTTCAGGTTATGCGCGGCGGCGATGCGTTTGGTCAGCACGGATTGCGAGAAGGTGCGCACGACGCCGCCCGTCATCCCGCGCACGCGCGCCAGATGCAGCAGGAGCAGCGGCACGACTTCATGCATCGTCATCGTCTCGCCGCGCTCGTTGACCGCGCCGACGCGGTCTGCGTCGCCGTCCGTCGCCAGGCCGAGCAAAGCTCCAATCTCCCCGACACGCTTTTTGAGCGGCGCGAGGTTGCGGTCAATCGGCTCCGGGTTGACTCCGCCGAAGAGCGGGTCGCGCGCGGCGCGGATCGTCTCGACTTCGAGCGCGCCGCCGCGCAGAAAGCTTTCGACCCAACGCCCGCCTGAGCCGTGCATCGGATCGACGACGACGCGATGCGACGCCCTGCGCAGGCGCTCGACATCCACATAAGAGGCAAGCTGTGCCCGATAGCTGGCGTTGGCGACGGCAAGCTTTTCCCGATGCACATCGAGCCTGGCGAAGTCTGCCTTTCGCACAGCCTGTGTGTCGACCAGGGCTTCGACCTGCGCGGTCGTCTCCGGCGGCGCGCTGCCGCCCCACGGCGCTTTGATCTTGAAGCCGTTGAACTCCGGCGGATTGTGCGAGGCCGTGATGACGATGCCTCCGGCCGCACGCTCTTCGCGCACAGCCCACGAGACGAGCGGCGTCGGCACGGCTTCGCCGGAGAGCACCACCTGAAAATCGTTTCCGGCTAAAACTTCAGCCGCGCGTTCCGCGAACTTGTCCGACAGAAAGCGGCGGTCATAGCCGATGATGACGAGCGGAGACTGCTGGTCATCCTTAGGCTGAGACGAAAGATAAGCGGCGTAAGCCTGCGCCACGCGCTCCAGATTGGCGAAGGTGAAGTCCTGAGAGATGACTGCGCGCCAGCCGTCTGTGCCGAAACGTATCTGCGCCGGTTCAGCGTGCGCGCTCACTGTGCGGCCTCTCCGGTCTGTGTGAAATCCGTGAGAGAGCTTTTGTCGCCGAGCACGCTGCCCGCGCCGATGATCGCAGAACGGCCGATGTGACAGCCGCGCCCGATGATCGCGCCGGTGACCTGCGCGCCCGCGCCGATACGCGTGTGCGGCCAAATGACGGAGTTCACGACCTGTGCCTTCTCTTCGATGTAACAGCCCTGTCCCAGCACAGAGTTGACGATCTGCGAGCCGGACTTGAGCGTGCAGTCGTCTCCGATCTGCGAGAGTTCGTCGAGCTCGGCGATGTCCGCCCCCTCGAACTCGCCGCGCCGGTTCCGCAGGTGCATCCGCGTCACGCGATTGTTCAGAAGGTCGTCGTGCGCCTGCCTGTAACGCTGCGGTGTGCCGATGTCTAGCCAGTAGGTGCGAGTCGGAATGTGCGCGTAAAACTTCTCGCCGCGCTCCAGGAGGGACGGGAAGAGCCCGTACTCAAAGGAATGATTCTCGCCCG
>JAFBAJ010000557.1 GCA_019247865.1 Acidobacteriota bacterium | reverse complement strand
CGCGTATCTTACCTTGAATTATCTCACTCAAGGCAGAGTCCCGCGCAAAGACCAAAAGCCAAAGACCAAAGACCGTTTTTATATCCTTAACTTTTCCGCAACTCGGTCAGGACCTGTTTGGCGACGGCCTTGAGCGTGTCGAAGACGCCGACGCCTGTGGCGGCGACCGCTTCCAGCACCGGCTCGCCTTTGCGTTGCAGCTCCGCCGTGAGGTCTTCGACGGAGAGGATGTTCGGCAGGTCGCGCTTGTTGAGCTGGAGCACGTAAGGGATCGTCATCAGGTCATACCCCTGTGCCTGCATGTTCTCTTCCAGGTTGTACATCGATTCGATGTTGGCGTCCATTCGCTCTTCCTGCGAATCCGCGACGAAGACCACGCCGTCCACGCCCTTCAGAATCAGCTTGCGCGAAGCGTCATAAAAGACCTGCCCCGGCACCGTGTAGAGATGAAAGCGCGTCTTGAAGCCGCGCACAGTCCCCAGCTCCAGCGGCATGAAATCAAAGAAGAGCGTGCGGTCGGTCTCCGTCGCCAGGCTAATCAGTTTCCCTTTCGCCTGCGGAGCGGTCGAATCGAAGATGTATTGCAAGTTGGTCGTCTTGCCGCACAGGCCGGGGCCGTAGTACACGATCTTGCAGTTGATCTCTCTGGAAGCGTAATTGATAAAAGTCATGGCTCTCAGGCACTAGGAAAGTGACACGTGACGGAATGATCTCTTGACGAACGGAAAGTCTTATCTTACCACTCGTCAGTGGTCACCTGTCACTAACTGAAGAGGCTGTCGATGTCCTCATCCGTGATCTCGGAGAAGAAGGCTTCGTCCGTGTGATTCTTGGCGGCTTCGCGTTTGAGCTCTTCGAAGATGGCGGCCAGATCGCCCGAGACCTGTTTGACGCGCAGCTTGACCAGCCCCAGACTGGAGCGCTCGTCAAAGACGACGACCAGCAGCACGCGTCCGATGACGCAGATGTGTATGCTCTCGCGCTCGCCCTCATGCGACAGCGTCGGGAACTCTTTCTCGCCGATGAGCTGCGCCATGCCGCCTGTGGCCGCAACGTTTCCGGCCGCGAGCGAAGCCAGGCTGGTTGTGTCAATATCGCCCACGTCGCCGTGCGCTGCGATCTGCTGCCCGTCCTTGTCCACCAGAAAGACCACGCGTGACGCAGAGTCAGCAGACAACCTGGCTAACACAGCTTTGATCTGTTGATACTGCTGTTCGTGCAATATGATAGATGTGTCTGCCATTAGAACACGCTTTCTTTACGAAGGTAGGAGCGGGGCGGGGCGGCTGCCGTCCGCAGCCGAAATACTTTACGAGAACCTAAATTGCAGAGTAACAAGGTTTTCGCCCTTCCGCACGTCGGTGCGATCCCTCAACGCGGCGCATCATGGTGGCAAAATGACCGCGACTCCAATTCGCACTCTAACATAGCGCGTTTAATGACTTCAAGTGTTTTTCCATGTTTGTTCGTGTCAAAAACCAGCTCCGAATTACCACCCAGCGCCCGCAAATCCTACTCTCTCGTTGATTTAGGCCACAAGCTATGTTAAGCTGCACGCAGATTACGCGGCAACTCTGGTGATAAACGAGTAGCCTTTTTTGAAAGTTGGGAGCTACGCATGAGCGTACCTAACATCAAGGGTGTGAAAAGGACTCCCTCCAACCCTACGTCGCGTCGGACGACCGCAACGACTTCGGCCAAGAGCCGCACGTTGACGGGCAAGTCTACGCGTCCCAAACCGATGGTCAAACGTTCGCCTGCGGGAAAAGCTCCGGCGCTCAAAGCTACTAAAGCCACAAAAGCCGCCGCCGCTCCTTCGGCCAAGAGCAAGACCGGTAAAACAGCGAAACCATCCGGGCCAGTGCCGGCGGCGAAAAAGTCGCCTCAGAAGAGCGCTGCGCCAAAGAAGGCTGTGAAGGCCGCTCCGGTCAAACGCACTTCGACTACTGTGACTGCGACCGCCAAAGCGAAGACGCCTGCGCGCAAACCCGCTCCGGCCAAAAAGCAGGCGACCAAAGCCGTCTCCAAATCCAAAGCCGCTCCGTCGAAACCCAGGAACAGCAAGCAGGCCGCGACTCCGAGCCGCGTCGCCGTCAAATCGCCTCCGCCGCCGCACGTCCCGCGCCAGCCGACGCGTGATGAAGCGGCCGCGCTCAAGGCTTTTGAGAAGGCACACAGAGAGTTCGTGCGCGGGCGCTTTGCCGAAGCAGGCTCGATGTTCCGCAGCCTCGTGGAAAAACATCCGGGCGCGGCGGAAGTGGCCGCACGAGCGCGGACCTATCTGGCTATCGCCGAATCGCGCCTGCGCAGAGAGATCTCCCTGCCGCGCGATGCCGACTCGCTCTATGATCGCGGCGTGATCGAGCTCAATCGCGGCGAGTACGTGGCCGCGCAGGAGATGTTCGAGCGCGCGCTCAAGCGCGAGCCCGAAGCGGCTCATATCCACTACGGCCTGGCCGCGACGCGTGCGCGCCTCGGCTCGATTGATTCGGCGCTCGAATCGCTGCAAAGGGCTTTGGACCTGCAGCCGACCCTGCGTGTGCGCGCACAGCATGACCAGGACCTTTCAACCCTGCGCAATGATCCGGTCTTTGAGCAGCTGATCTTTGCCCCGCGTCTTTGATAAATTCTCCTCTGTATCGTGTTCATCACACAGATTTTGGCGCGCGACTCCCACCTGCCAAGTTTGAAAGCCGTTCTCTTTCAGCTATCATTCTCGTGCGACGTGTTCTGTTCATCAGCCGAAATGCGCCTGGAGCAGAGAT
>JAFBAJ010000445.1 GCA_019247865.1 Acidobacteriota bacterium | reverse complement strand
CAGTTCCAGCTCCTCATCAGCCTCGTGCCTGCCTCTTTTATCGAGTACACGCCCGTCGATCAGCAGCTTTTCGGATTCGCATTTCGGGCAGCGTCCGCTCTTTTTCATGATAGCTCCTTAGCGCAGAACCTGCGCGCCCTCGCGCAGCAGCAATTCTACCAGATCATCCAGATGACGCCGCTCCGTCAGGAAGCTGTTGACGTTGACGCGCAGGGCGCGGCGGCCTTTGAGCACGGTCGTGGAAAGCCAGGCCTCGCCGCTCCGCTCGATGCGCCGTTGGAGCGCGCGCTGCAATTCGTCCTGCGCCGCGTCATCCAGAGCACGCGCCTCTTCCGGCATGAAGCGAAAACAGCAGACGGCCGTTTCCACCTCGCCCAGCCGCTCGAAATCTTTCAGCTCGTCGAGCCGCGCCGCAAAGTAATGCGTCAGCTCGATCTGCCGCTCGATGATTTCCGCGTAGCCGCGCACGCCCAAAGTTTTCAGGGCCATCCAGACCTTGAGCGCGTTGAAGCGGCGCGTGCCGAGCTGCCCGTAGCGAAAGAAGTCGTAGGCGACATCCGCGCCGCCGCGATCTTCGCTCAGGTATTCGGGCGTGATGTCGAAGGCATCGCGCAGGATGCGCCCGCCGCCTTTGATCAGCGTCGCGCCGCACGCGAACGGGACGAACATCCACTTGTGCGGGTCGAACGTGATGGAGTCCGCGCGCTCTATGCCGCGCAACAGGCGCCTATATTTTTCGGAGCACGCGAGCGCGCCGCCGTAGGCCGCGTCGACATGAAACCAGCAGCCGTATTCGCGCGCGACCGACGCCAGCTCGTCCAGCGGGTCAACCACGCCGGTCGAGGTCGCGCCCGCCGCTCCCGCCACACAGCACGGCACGCGCCCGACGCTTACGTCGCGCTCAATTTCCGCGCGCAACTCATCTATCCGAATATGAAAAGTCTCGTCCGTCGCAACCTTGCGCAGATTCTCGCGGCCGAGGCCGAGGATGTCCACGCTCTTTTCAAAAGAGTAATGCGACTGCTCCGAAGCGTACACGACCAGCTCCTTCCCGGCGGCGCGCAGGCCCTTGTCGCGCACAGACTGATGGACGCTGTCGCGCGCGCATTTGAGGGCGACGAGGTTGGCTTCGGAGCCTCCGCTGGTCAGCGTCCCGAAACTCTCCGGGCCGTAGCCGACCAGTTCGCAGAGCCAGTTGAGGACGCGCGCCTCGATGATGCTCGCCGAAGGAGAGTTGCGCCACGCCGCTCCGTTCTGATTGAGCGCAGAGGCGAGCGCGTCCGCCCAGACTCCGATGGGCATCGGCGTCGGGTTAAAGAGGCCGTAATAACGTGGGCTTGGAATCTGCATCGCGTGCGGGACGACCTCGTCCGTGAACCGGCGCAGGATGTCTGCGGCGTCCATCCCTGTCTGAGGCAGCGGCTCGTCAAAGAGCTGTTCGAGGTCGGCTGGCGTGGCGTTGGAAGTGACGCGCGCCTCGTCCAACCCGCGCACGTAATTGACGATGATCTCCGTCACGGCACGGCCCAGCCGTTCATGCTCCTCGCTGATCGGATAGCTCATGGGCTTATGATACGACAAATCTCACGCAAAGGCGCTGGTGGCGCAAAGAAAAGGAATGAAGTTTTCCTTTGCGTCTTTGCGCCTTTGCGTGAGAATGCTTTTTATACTCTAATCAATTCATGCACACGGAGCAGTTTGCGAAAGCTTTGAAAGAGCACGCGCCGGATTACGGCGTGCAGCCGGACGCGCGCGTGGTTGAAGCTTTGTGTGATTATTATGAGATCGTGCGGGCGTGGAACGCGCGTCTGCATCTGGTCGCGCCGTGCCCGGCGGCGGAGTTTGCGACGCGGCATGTGCTGGAATCGCTGCTGGCCGTGAAGTATCTGGACGAAGGCGCGTGGGTCGCGGACATCGGCTCCGGCGGGGGACTGCCGATCATTCCCTGCCTCATCGCTCGCGCGGACATACGCGCCACGCTCATCGAAGCCTCGCCGAAGAAGAGCGTCTTTCTGCGCGAAGCCCTCCGCGCCTCCGGCGTGAGAGAGCGCGCTGAAGTCCTCGCCGCGAGGTTCGAGCAGACACCAGCGCCCGCAGCCAATTTCGTCACCTGCCGCGCACTCGAACGCTTCACAGCATCCCTCTCAAAAATCGTCGCCTGGGCTCCGGCCAACTCCACGCTCCTCCTCTTCGGCGGCCCCGCGCTTCAATCCGAAATCGAGAAAGCGCAGCTCTCATACACAGCTCAACTCATACACAACTCCGAACAGCGATTTATCTTTATCATAAGTCCCAGGTCCCAAGTCTCAAGCCCCAGGTCAAAGACAGGTTCTTGACTTGGGGCTTGAGACTTGGGACCTGGGACTTGAATCTACCGAACTACATCTATGCCGATGAGTTGCTGTCCGGAGATGACGAACTCTGCGGGCGGCAGTTCCTGTTCGTAGACCGGCGAGAGCACGGTCGGGGTGTAGCCGCCGCTGGTGCGGTCGTTGCTCAGCGTGGCGACGAAGGAGGGTGGCAGGTTCGGCATCTCGCTCGTGCCGATGACCGCGCCGGACGTGATGCGGAACAGCTTCACGTAGAGCCGGTCGCTCTTCTTCACTTTGTTGATGGCGTCGACGAGCTGGCCGAGGTCTGTCGGAACGAACGACCGTGCGGGAGAGCCCTCCTGCAACGCGCCGCCGTCGCCGACGAAAACGAGGAGCTGGCCGAGCGGCACGTCCGAAGGAATCTTGACCGGAATGCGCTGTACGAACTGCTTGCCGGAAGCGTTGCGCACGTAAGCCTGTATCTCAAAGGTCTCGCCGCGTCCGGCCTCCGTCCGGTCGAGCGCGATGCGCTCCAAAGCGCCCGCGTACTTCGTATCCGACGAAGTGATGTCGAGCGTGATGCTGCCGAGCTGCACGTTCTCGAAACCGCTCGTCAGCAGCGTGTTGACCGGAACGGCCACCGAGCCTGCCGCGAGCGCCGGCGCGTTGTTCGCCGAAAACCGCTGGTCGATCTTGATGGGCGCTTGTCCGGCGACATTGATCTGCCCGTGCACGCTGATGGTCGAATCGCCGAGGCCGCGCTCGCTGCCCGTGATGGTGTTGAAGACCGTCAGGTTCAGCAGCAGCGGCGTCAGGAATTGATCGTTCGCGACTTCGTAGGTGTAAACATCCGTCCGGTCACGGCTCGTGTGCAGGTTGATCTTGACGGGGATCATCTTGGGAGCCTGGCCGAGCTTGCCGTAGACGCCGGTCGCGCGATCCTGCGTGATGCTTCCGACCATTTTGGTCGGCACGGCGAGCTTGAAGGAGTTGTTCGCGTTCGGGATGACGGTCACGACGGAGGATTCCGTCATCGGCATCTCGGCCGCGCCTAAGCTCAGGAACGGATGACCGAAGGCGTAGATGCGCTCGCCGTCGCGGAACGTCACCGTGCCGGAGGCCGCAATTGAATAGTCTCCGCGCACGAGCTGCACGCTGACCGACGCGCCGGGCGTCAGGGTATCGGCGGTACTCTTTTCGAGCGGCGTGATGGCCGCAGCGCCGCCCACACCCGAAACCGGCAAGAGGCCGTTGGCTTCGAGCTGCGGCGCGAAGAGCGCCAGTGAATCTTTGCTGATGCCGCCGAAGACGACCGGCGTTGCAATCGGCGACAGCTCCTGTCCCATCAAAGAGGCGAGCGATGAGCCGGACGCGACCGGCGCGATGAGCGGCATGCCGGTCACGGCCGGGCGCGGCAGGTTCAGTTTGAAATCGGTCGAGGCGAGCTGCGTAAAGGAGACCGGGCGCGGCTCCTGCGGGCGGGACGTGCCCTGCCCCTGCGCGCTCTCGAAAATGTCGATCATCTGCTTGATCGGAGTGATGCCCGCGATCGGTTCTTTCGAGAAGGGGAAGCTGAAGGCGATGGCTCCGACCAGCTTGCCGTCGATGTAGACGGGCGAGCCGGACATGCCGCCGAAGACGCCCGTCCGCTCGGCGTTCGCGCCCGTCAGGCGCGCGATGATGGCCGACTGCCTCGGATTGGGAAAGCCGGGCAGGACGCCTAAGATTTCGACGCCGAACTCTTCTGGCTCTGTGCCCGCAAAGACCGTGCGTGCGACGCCCTTGAGGCCGGGCTTCACATCTTCGAGGGGAAAGAGGCGCGGGTCGGACGCATTGACAGAAGGGGCTGCGGGACTCGCTTTCTGCTGGGCAAGAGCGGCGCTCGCGGCGCTCACCGAAGTGAGAACGAGTGCCAGCGCCAGGACGACAAATTTCTTCATTAAGCTAACCTCTGGAAGTCAGGAGAAAAGGCTGTTTAAGTTCTCACCTCTTCAAAGACGGACGCTCCGGGACAAATGGGAGCAGCCATGGGGGAAACGATGGCAGGACGCCATCCGGTCTTGAATATAACTTCGCCCCGAACAAGGGTCAACTGCTCTCGTGCGACGCTTTGATGCCGATGCCCCCTGAAAAGAAGTCTCACGCAAAGGCGCAAAGGCGCAAAGAAAGAGATTCCTGATTTTCTTTGCGTCACCAGCGCCTTTGCGTGAGA
>JAFBAJ010000346.1 GCA_019247865.1 Acidobacteriota bacterium | reverse complement strand
CAACTCTTCGATTGTGACGCAGGAGGAGCGAACTGCCGCCTCCTTCAATCATCCTACGTGCGATACCAGCAGGACGGAGCCGCAGACCCCGGCTCGCCTGAAGTCATCAACACAAATCGCAGAGAGGTCGCACAGCGTACGCTCTATCATGATGATGTGGAAAACGGCGCGGTCAGGTTCGCTGGAGTGGAGCGGAGCGATTTTGACGGCCTCGGCCATTTCCGCAAAGAGGTCACCAACGGCAACTTCGGCAGCGGCGATGTGCGCGAGCAAACGGTTGACTATAACGCTTCGACGGGAACATATCCTTCCGCCGGATTTGCTCTGCCGCCGACAAATCTGCCGTGGTTGATCAACCTCTACGGCAAACAGAAACAGGTCGAGGGCAGCTCAAGTCAGGTCATGGAAATCTGCTATGACCGGAATACAGGCTTCGCCAGGCGGCAACGACTCTGGTGGTCGGCAGACCCGGCTGGAAACATCAGCTCGAAAGATGCGCTCGTCGTGTACACGGCGGATGCGTCCGGCCAAACCGTCAGGGAGCAGTATTACGGCGGCGACGTTCAGCCGCTCGGCACGACCGGCCTGTGCACGCTCGCCTTGCCGGGTTCCGAGCAATACCAGGTCCAGCACGCCTATCAATACGGCACACGCAGCAGCTCGCAATATTACACGTCTGCCGGAGCCGTCGTCGGTCCGAAATTCGTGGATCGAGATGTGGATAAAAACACCGGTCTCGTGAAAACGAGCCGCGACAGCGCGGGGCTGAGCACGCAGTACGAATATGACAATCTGGCCCGCCTCACGTGGAGTAAACCGGCTGCCGCGCAGGGAGCCTGGACTCAGTACTACCGCACGCTCGCAGATGGCTCGAATTACGCGAAGACCTTTATCTATCAGAAACAGAATGGCGGAGCCGCGCTGCTGACCTATCAAGCAGACGTGCAGGACTCGTTCGGGCGCGTGTGGTGGAAACAGACTTGCAGACCCGACGGCAGTTGCCCCAGTCGCTACCTGTTTCGCAATGCTCTGGGCTGGCTGACGTATAGCACTGACTACTCGAACACTGCCCCTCAGTACACAGTTTATTCAGACTATGATCCTTTCGGTCGTCCGAAAGTGATGACTCCGCCCGATGGGGCGAGTCACAACGTCGCTTACCAATATGCGGGCGTTCGCTCGGTCACGACGACCAACTCGACTGCGACTTCCTACAATAAAACCTCCGGTCAGATTTACGAAGAACCGAGGTCTTCGACCAAAGTCTACGACCGGCAGGGAAGGTTGTGGAAAGAGGTTAATCACATCATAGATAGTTTCGGGAGTCCGCGTGATGTGGTAACCACTTATGCTTATAACGTCGCAGGCAAACTTCTTGAAACCAAGCGAGACGGAACACGCATCGGCGCACTTCGTTCCTATGACGGACGCGGGTTTTTAGCCAGTGAGTTTACTCAGGACGGCAAGGTGGAGACCTTAACCTATCTGGACCTAGATGCACGCGGTAACTCGCGCCGCACACAGAGGTTCAACCACCAAACCGGCTCCGTTTTTTATTTGTCCTACGATTACGATCAGGCCGCTCGCTTAATCAAAGTCCGCGACCCGAACGACGCGACGAAGGTCTGGAAGGAGTTCATTTATGCAGACACGAATGGGACCAACGACTGGCGCGCGGGCAAGCTCTGGAAGACCAAACGCAACAATGACCTGAGCAGGTTTCTCAGCTCGCAAGGCATCACCATCGCCACCGTCAGCGAGACGTACACCTATGGCGGCGTGGCCGGGGCCGTCTCTAAGTATGAAGTAGAACTCTCCGACTCGCTGGGAAGGTTTGAAAAATTCGCGCAAAGCTACAGCTATACGGAGTTGGGCGATGTCAGCGAGATGGTGTACCCGAACGGGGTTGCCAACAGTAACGTCACCATAGGCCGTGACCGGAAGGTTATCAATAGCTATCGTCAGGGCCTGCTGACGGGAATCTCCGGCACGTATAACGCACAGAACGAGAACTGGGCGACGGCCATTGACTACCATCCGAGCGGCCTCATCAAGCAGGTCTCACACGCGAACGGCGTGACGGATAATATCGCGCAAGACCCCAGTGGCTTGGCGCGACCCGCGTCCGTCTACACGACGGGGGCGAAGGATGCGCTGACGGGCACGCCCGCTGATTTGAACTCCGGCGCGTTTCAGTATGACGGTGCCGGAAAAATCTCGAAAATAGGCTCCGAATTTTTCGTGGCGAGCCAGGGCACGCAGCCTCCTCCTTCCAACCCGCCGCCGCCGAACATCTCCCCTTGTGACGGTTGGGAAGACCCCCTGGGATTTGTTTACGCGCGCGGGGACAGCCAGTGTAATGCCAAAGTTTTCTACTACTACACGGCGGACGACAGGCTCTACAAACTTGAAGACGGAATCCAGGGAGAAAAGATTTGGTACTTCTACGATCTCTCAGGCCAATTGCTGACGGAGTACTCGACCGCTCATGCCCATTACCAACCGTGGCCGAGTCTGTGGCAGTACACGCGCGACTACATTTACCGGAACGGCCAGCGGTTCGCCGTTGACGAAAAGCGCAGGGATGGGCCGACCTCGCCGCTGCACTATCACCCCGGCTACGGCGCGCCCGGAATCGTCACCGATGCCGCCGGAAAAAGAGTCGGACGCTAAACGCGTCGCGTGTCGTTCAATCGAAAAGAGTTGAAGGGAGAACACCATGAAAATCTTTGTGTGCTTGTTTATTATTTCAGCCATGATATTTGCGCTGGTTCTGTCCAATCGTGTTACAGCTCAGGAAGTGGAAGACCCCGCGCCGCCTTCGCAGCTTCAGGCTCTGGTGGATAGCGGCTGGGATAAGTCTGCTGACTTTAGAGCCTTGCTGGAAGCGCAAAGCCACATCACCTTAAGCAAAGAGAATGCGTGGCGGACATTGAAAGCCTCTTTGCCGCGCACGACGAAGGCCGTCGAAGAGGCGGCTATCACGCGTTGGTATATAGAAGTCCTGGAGTTGGACGGCGGCTACGTCAAGATCAATAATTTTCTCAAGCAGGAAGGTGGATTCAGGGCTGTCAGCGGCA
>JAFBAJ010000322.1 GCA_019247865.1 Acidobacteriota bacterium | reverse complement strand
CGAGATGCCGTGCAGAGCCCACCCGGCCGCGAACGAAGAGAGGCTCATCACCAAGATCTCCGCCGCGCGGTCTGTGATCGTCACGCGCCCCCGCAGGTTGTCCGGCAGAATGCTCATCAGCAACGTGATGTGAATCGCAAACTCCGCGCTCACGAGGAGGTGCGAGACGAGCACCACCGCGCCGGCCCACCACAGCGACGGCATCAGCCCGATGCTCGCCATCATGACTCCGTACACGATCATCGTCCAGCCCATGAACGGCACCGTCAGCTTGTGCAGCTCGATGTGCGCGCCGACGCGCCGCGCGATGAGCATCCCGATGAAGAGACCGATCCCGGCGGCCGTGCTCAGCACCGCAAAACCCGTGTCGGCCTTGAGCCCTTCATGCGCGGCAAAGAGCACGCCGCCGAGCTGGTCGAAGATCAGCGTGTTCGCGCCGCCGCCGACCGCCCACAGCACGTTGAAGGCCACCAGCGCGCCGACCAGCGGATAGCGGATGATGTACGTCCAGCCTTCGCCCATGTCGCGCCAGACCTGCCGGACGCCCGCGGCCACACCCAGCTTTTCAGAGCGCGTGGCTTCCGCAGACTCTTCGCGCATCTCCCGCTCAGGCACGAGCCAGACCGAATAGGCAGAGGCCGCGAACGAGAGCGAGTTGATGACGAAGGCCACGCCGTAGCCGAAGCGTGCCGACGCAGCGCTGCCCAGCGCCATCCCGACCGCCGACAGCAGAAAGCGCGACGAGTACATCAGGCTGTTGCCCGCGAGCAGTCCGCCCTCGCCCGTCAGGTTCGGCATCGCAGCGTTTCGCGCCGCCTCGAACGGCGCACCGAGGAGCGACCCCGCGCCCATGCAGAGGTAGGCGATCCAGAGGTCTTCCGGCCCTCTGACCAGCAGGAAGCCGAGCGCGATGACCATCCGCGCCAGATCCGAGACGAGCATCACAGTGCGCCGCGACCACCTGTCCACGACGGCTCCCGCCAGCGGCCCGACAATCGCGAACGGCGTGAGGCGCACGACGATCATGATCGCCGTCACGGACGGGTCGGCCCCTGAGACGGCGCGCACCAGGCCCAGACCGGCGATGAAGTTGAACCAGTTGCCCAGCTCAGAAATGATCTGCCCCACCCACAAACGCCTGAACGAGCGATTGTTCCTGAGCAATTGCATGTACGTTAACGAAGACATAACTCACCTCAAAGCAGGGTGTAGGGTAAAGGGTGTAGGGTGTAGATAAAAGCAACTTGTCTTTCACTACACCCTGATCCCTATCCCCTATCCCCTAAAACAGAAGAGCCGCCGGATTTTTATCCAAGCGGCTCGCAGCCTTCTAAAAACTTTTTCGGAGAATTTTATCCACCGGTGAACCTGGGTGGCCTCTTCTCCATAAAGGCTGCGACGCCTTCTTTGAAATCAACTGACTGACCTGACTGAATCTGCGCCTTGTGCTCGACCTCCAGCTGCGCCTCGTAATCATTGACTGCGCTCGCTTCGAGCATCTGCTTGATGCGTCCGAGCGCCGCGGTCGGCGCGGCGGCGAGTCGTATGGCGAGAGCAATCGCCTCCGGCATGAGCTCCGCGTCCGGAACGACGCGGTTAATCATGCCCATCTCGGCGGCCTCCTGCGCGGTCACGACATCGCCCGTCATCAAAAGCTCGGTCGCGCGTTTCCAGCCGACGAGGCGCGGCAGAATAAAAGTCCCGCCGCAATCCGGCGTGAGGCCGATCTTGATAAAGGCCTCGTTGAACTTCGCGCCCTCGGACGCCAGCACCAGGTCGCACGCCAAAGCGAGATTACAGCCCGCTCCCGAAGCGTGGCCGTTGACGGCGGCGATGATGGGGAGGGGCAGTTTTCGGATGGCGCGGATACAACCGTGCAGCAGCTCCAGCGGCTGGTCGAAGAAGGCGTGGACGCGCCCCTCCTGCTGTGCGATGTGCTGCATCTCGCGCAGATCGCCGCCCGCACAGAAGGCGCGCCCCGCGCCCGTCAGGATGACGGCCCGCGCTCCGCTCTCACGCGCCTCGTCCAGTGCCTTGAGGAACTCGTTCCCCATCATCACGGACAGAGCGTTGAGCGCTTCAGGACGATTGAGCGTCAACAGCGCGACGCCTCCGTCTCTGAGCTCTAATTGAATCGTTTCATATCCCATCGGCGAATCAGCTTAAAAAAATTCCGGTTAATCATTTTCTCATTGATCCATTTATGAAAGGAGCAAATGAATCAATGAGAAAATGGGCGAAAGTTCTTCTACGGCCCGGGCGGCTGAAATGTTCCGCCCGATTCCGGTTTGAGAAAGGGGCTTAATGCGCGCGGCTCGCGCTAAAGCATTCGCTGCACAAAACGGGGCGTCCGCTCGAAGGCTTGAAGGGGACGGAATCCGCTTTGCCGCATTGATCGCAGACGATGTCGTAACGCTGGCGGTCGCCTCCGCCTCCGCCGCCGCGTGCGCCGCCGAAGTTGGCGCGGCGCGCGTCACG
>JAFBAJ010000142.1 GCA_019247865.1 Acidobacteriota bacterium | reverse complement strand
CCAGTCTTTTTCGAGCAACTTCCTGGATGCTTCGACCTACCTGCCTTCGCTCGGTGTGATCTCATGTCGCGGCGGCACGGTGGGCGTCACCTTGAATACGCTCGTGGCCTGTAATAACAATTCGCCGCTCGCGCTGTCACCGCTCACGGGTGCGCTGATTGCGCGCGATAGTCGGTTAATTACGCAGGAAGAATATCTCAACGCTTTGAACGTCGGCCCGGTGGACCCGATTTCGGGTCTGCCCGTCGGGATGCAGCAGGTCTTCCTGCGCGGCGAAGCGCAGACCAACACGCTGGTCGATGTCGGCAACAGCAAATTCGCCAAGTTCAGCGATTTCCGTTCGAGCATCGGCATGGAGCTGCGCGTGCAGGTGCCCATCGTCAACGTACCGTTCCGTCTGATTTACGCCTATAATCCGAATGCTCGGAGAGGCTTTGTCGACGGCGTGCCCAATTTCTTTTTCGACGAGCGTAAGAGCGTCTTTCGCTTTAGCGTGGGACGAACCTTCTAAGCTCGTCTCTTTGAGTCAACCACACAGGCGGCGCAGACATCAGAAGAAGGGTCAGTCGTATCAAGCATCGCCTCTTACTGTAAGGAGTATTACAAGAAAGTTATGAGAATCATTCGCCTGTTCGCCGCGACCCTGTTTATCGCGGCCATCGCCGCCATTCCTGCCTTCGCCCAACGCAGTGGCGCGGCTCCGACCACGCCCGCCGCAACCGCCCCGGCCCAGACCGGCCCCACCGGCCCCGTTCCGTCTTCCAAGATCGCGTATGTGGACACCGAAGCTTTCAGCGACGAGAAGACCGGCATCACGCGTTACGTCGCGGCGCTGAACAATCTCCAGCGCGAGTTTCAGCCGCGCCAGACGGAATTGCAGAATCTCGCGAACCGCATCAAAGCCATCGCCGACGAGATTCAGAAGACGGGCAGCGTCTCCGATCCGAAAGCTCTCCAGGACAAGCAGAGCGAGGGCGAGCGCCTACAGCGTGAGTTGGAGTACAAGAAGAAGGAGTACGACGCGGCCGTCGCCAAGCGTTATGACGAAGTGGTCGGACCGATCTCGCAGGACATCGGCAACGCCCTCATCGCCTTCGCCAAACAGCGCGGCATCACGATGACCTTCGACATCAGCAAGCTGGCCGGAGCGATCCTGACGCTTGACCGCTCGATGGACATCACGACCGAGTTCGTCAAAGAGTACAACAGCAAGAATCCGGCGACCGCTTCGACGGCCGCGCCCGGACGCTAACGAACAAGGGTGTAGGGATTAGGGTGTAGGGTGTCGGAGAAGCTAACTGCTTTCTCTACACTCTACACCCTAATCCCTACACCCTCACCCCTTTTGCTCTTATGGACATCGTTCTCGACGCGCGTGCTATTCAGGAGTTTCTGCCGCACCGCTATCCCTTTCTGCTCGTTGACCGGATCATTGAGCTGGTGCCGTTCGAAAGGATCGTCGGCATCAAGCAGGTGACCATCAACGAGCCCTTTTTTCAGGGCCACTTTCCCGGAGCGCCCGTGATGCCCGGCGTGCTGGTGGTCGAAGCCTTAGCGCAATGCGGCGCGGTGCTGGCCCTGCGCGAGATCGCGGACCGCGACAAAAAGCTCGTCCTCTTCAGCGGAATCGACAACGCGCGCTTTCGCCGCGCGGTCGTCCCCGGCGACACCTTGACGCTCGAAGTGACCGCGCTTCGCTTTCGCCAGCGCGCGCAACGCATGCGCGGCGAAGCGAAGGTCAACGGCCAGCTCGTCGCCGAAGCGGAGATCATGAGCATCGTCGCCGACCGAGACCCGGCTCAATGAAAGTAAAAAGATAAAAGGCAGAAGGTAAAGTAAGGACGGCGCGGCCTCTTCTTACTTTTATCTTCTGCCTTTTTACTTTTGCCTTTTTATGTCCATTCATCCATCAGCCATCGTCAGCCCGCGCGCGCGTCTCGGTGAGAACTGTTTCGTCGGGCCGTACTGCATCATCGGCGAGGAGGTGGTGTTGGGCGACGGCGTGCGCCTCGAATCGCATTGCGTGATCGACGGGCGGACTGAGATCGGGGCCGGGACGCACGTCTTCCCGTTCGTCTCCATCGGCCTCGCTTCGCAGGATTTGAAGTACCGCGGCGAGCCTTCGGAGACACGCATCGGGAGCCGCTGCTCGATCCGCGAGTTCGTCACGATCCATCGCGGCACGGAGGGCGGCGGGATGCTGACGCGCATCGGCGACGATTGCTTGTTGATGGCGCAGGCGCACGTCGCGCACGACTGCCTCCTGGGCGACGGCGTCATCATGGCGAACGCCGCGACGCTCGCGGGTCACGTGCGCGTCGAAGACCGCGCGAACATCGGCGCTTATTCGGGCGTCCACCAGTTCTGCCGCGTCGGGCGCGAAGCCTACGTCGGCGGCTATTCGGTCGTCGTCAAGGACGCGCTCCCGTTCGCGCTCTCGGTCGGCAATCACGCGAAATGCTACGGCCTCAACGTGACGGGGATGAAGCGCCGCGGCTACACGAAAGAGACCATCGAAGCTCTGCATCACGCCTTTCGCCTGCTGCTCGCCGCGCGCCTCAACACCTCGCAGGCCGTCGCTCAGATCAAAGAGGAGATCACGGACTCGGCCGAAGTCGCAGAACTCCTGAGCTTCATCGAAACGTCCGAGCGCGGCGTCGTCAAATAAGGACTACGAAGCTCATTTAAAAGCCGCAGAGCAGCGCATCTAAAAGCCGCAGAGCGGCGGAGTGGCGGAATGCTCTAAAAGCAGCGGAGCAGCGGAATGCTTTAAAAAGCCGCAGAGCGGCGCAATGTTTATAAGCATCGCAAAGCCGCAGAGCGGGCGACATTAAAAGCCGCAGAGCGGGTGACATTAAAAGCCGCGGAGCGGGCGACATTAAAAGCCGCGGAGCGGCGCAATGTTTATAGCCGACAGCTACAAACCGTTATTAAGCTCCGTTAGGAGCGACATATTCCGCTCCTGACGGAGCTCATCTGTGGGAGACTTGAGGGGCTATAAACATCAAGCTCCTGACGGAGCTTTGACGCAGAGTTTTTATGAACTACGGCTTGATCGCAGGCAACGGACGGTTTCCTTTCCTTGTGCTGGAGGGCGCGCGGCGCGCGGGCGTGCGCCTCGCGGTCGCGGCCATACGCGAGGAGACAGACCCTTCCATCGAGCGCGAGGCGGAGAGCGTCGTCTGGGTCGGCATCGGCCAGCTCAATAAGATGATCCGCTTCTTCAAGCGCGAGGGCGTCGAGCGCGCGATCATGGCCGGGCAGGTCAAGCACGTGCAGATCTTCAGCAGCGCGTTGCCGGATCTGCGGATGCTCAAGATGCTCCTGCGCCTGCCGCGCCGCAACACGGACGCGCTCATCGGCGCGGTCGCGGACGAACTGGCGAGCGAAGGCATAGAGCTCATCGACTCCACCTTCTTTCTCAAACATCTGCTGCCTGAGCCCGGCACGCTGACGCGCCGCCAGCCGGACGAGCGCGAGCGCGGCGACATCGCCTACGGTTTGGAGGTCGCCAGAGAGATCGCGCGACTCGACCTCGGGCAGACCATCGTCGTCCGCGCCAGGGCCTGCGTCGCCATCGAAGCGATGGAGGGCACGGACGCCACCGTCCGCCGCGCCGGAGAACTCGCGCGCGGCAAGCTGACCGTCGTCAAGGTCGCCAAGCCGGATCAGGACATGCGCTTCGACGTTCCGGTCGTCGGCCTCCCGACCATCGAGACGATGGCGCAGGCCGGAGCCACCTGCCTCTGCATCGCCGCCGGCAAGACACTCATGTTCGACCGCGACGAGATGATCCGCCTCGCGGACGACAAACGCATCTCAATCGTCGCCGTGTAAAAAAATCTCACGCAAAGGCGCAAAGGCGCAAAGAAAAGCATTGAAGCTCTTCTTTGCGCCTTTGCGCCTTTGCGTGAGATTGATGCTATTGCCCGCCGCCGAGCGTGGTGGCCTGCGCCGTCTTGGG
>JAFBAJ010000114.1 GCA_019247865.1 Acidobacteriota bacterium | reverse complement strand
TCGAGGGTGCCGATGAGCGGGACGAGCAGGATGCCGTCCCAAATCTCCACGACCGGACTCGAAAGCTCTGTGATGCGCAGGCGTTGCCGCCTGTGTTCGAGCGCGCGGCGCACGGTCATCTGCAAGTCTTCGACCACGCACGGCTTGATTAAATAGTCGTAGACGCCCTGCCGCAGGGCATCAATTGAAGACTCGATGGTCGCATAGCCCGTGAGCACGATGACGATGATGCCCGGATAGGTGCGGCTCAGCTCGTGCAGGAGCGCGCTCCCGTCCATCCCCTCCATCCGGAGGTCTGTCAGAGCCAGATCGTACTCCGCGCGCCCGAGCTTGACGAGCGCGTCCTGCCCGTCGCAGGCGGTCTCGACGGTGTAGCCTTCCTGTTCGAGGATGGCGGCGGTCGTCACGCGCACGCTCTCTTCGTCGTCGATCACCAGAATGCGCGCGCGCGCGCCTGCGGTTCTGGGAGCGGCTCCGCCCTGCTCCTTGCTGTTTCCGTTGCGCGTGCTGTTCATGCCCCCAAAGTCGGCGAATCAACGAGGAGAATGATCCGAAAGGTCGTGCCGAAGCCCTGCGTGCTGGTGACTTCGATGCGCCCGCCGTGTTGCCGCACGATGTCCTGCGTGACCCACAGGCCGAGCCCGGTTCCCTTCTGCCGTTTGGAAAAGAAGGGCTCGAAGATGCGCGGCAGCTCCTCTTCGCTGATGCCGATGCCCGTGTCGCTGATCTCGATGGCGATGGAGGGCTGCAGGGCCTGCTCCTCGCTCATGGTGTTGATGCGGATCGCGCCCGCGCCTTCGATGGACTGCTGCGCGTTCAGGATCAGGTTGAGAAAGACCTGGCGCAACTGGTCTGCGCGCGCGCGCACGGCCGGCAGTTGCGGATGCAGGCTGCGCTCGACGCGCACGCCGGACTGCTTGAGCTTCTTCTCGATCAGGATCATCGTCTCTTCGAGCACCTGATTGACGTTGACCCATTCGACCTCTCCGGCGCGGCGCGCGAAGCCGAGCATCTGCCGGATGATGTGCGAGACGCGCTCGGTCTCTTTCCGCGCGACTTCGAGAAAGCGCGCGTTGGTCTCTTCGCTGCGGCTCGTCTGCAGGAGATAGAGCGAGTTCTTGATGGCTTCGAGCGGGTTGTTGACCTCGTGCGCGATGGAGGCCGCGAGCCGACCGACCGCCGCCAGCTTCTCCGACTCGAAGAGCTGCTGCTCGACGCGCCGTCTTTCCAGCTCGCGCATCTCCGACAGGTCGTGCAGGATCGAGACGACGGCCGTCACTTCGCCCTTCGCGTCCTCGACCTCGACCGCGGTGATCTCCATCGGCAGCTTCTCGCCCGTGCCCGGCTTGACCAGCTCGATCTCCGCGCGCCGCACGTTGGTGTGCGCGTCCGAGGCGAGCGTCGAGATGAAGGAAGTGAGCTTGACGGAGTTGGTACGCACGGCCGCGGTCACGCTCGAAGGCGCGTCCGCCGCGAGCGTCTGAAAGAGCAGCTCGGCGCGCGCGTTGAAGAGGATAAAGTTGCCGCGCTGGTCGCAGACGGCGACGGGCTGGCCGACGTTCTCGATGATGAGGTCGAGGCGGTCGCGCTCGCGGCGCGCCTCCATCTCGGCCTGCTGGAGCTTGAGAATGTTCTGCGCCAGCTCTTCGTTGGCGTTGCGCAGGTCCGTCACGTCGCGGAAGATCGAGACGAGCCCGATGCGCTCGCCGCGCGCGTTAAAGGCCGGAGTCGAAATGACCTCGTGATGGAGGTCTGAGCCTTCCATCGGATCGACGAGCGTGATGTCGCGCTGGACGAAATCGTTGGTCGAAAAGGCCGCGCTCGAAAGATATGCCGAAAAGAGCAGGTCGTTCATCTCCAGCGCGCGCCGCTTGCCCTCGTTGGCGTTCTTCGAGCCGCTGAAGAGCTCCTCCGCGCGCCGGTTCTGCAACAGAATCTCGTTGTCCAGATTGGTAAGCACGATCGGGTCTGCGACCGACTTCATGATGGACTCGACCCATTGCCGCTCGCGTTGCAGCTTCGAGATGAGCTCCGTCAGGCGCTCGTAATGCATCGCGGACGAGACGGTCTGGCCGATCCGGTCTGCGAGGCGCGTCAGAAATTCCAGCGCGTCGTCATCCAGCGCGGCGCGCTCTGCGCCGATATAGAGCACGCCCAGACAGGTCACCGGCTCCGGTCCCCAGTGCCGGTCGGCCATGCGCGGGCTGCTCGCCAGATTGCGATTGAGAGTTTTGGAGAGGCGCTGTCCGCCGAAGAGCGGGAGCGCCAGGAGGTCGTGCCGGCAGCCGAGCTCGGCGAGAAAAGCTGCCGTCGCTTCATCGCCTTCGCGCGCAAGCCAGACGGGGCGGCCTTCGTAGATAATGGCGACGTGCGGAGCGCCGGAATCAAGCGGCATCGCCAGCCGCTCGACTATTTCATCATCCTCAAAGCCCACGGCGGCGCGCATCTGCAAGGTGGAGGCGCGCTCATCAATCAGGGCGATTGCGGCCTGCGGGTATCCGAGCCCGGTGGTCGCGGTTTCGAGCGCAAGCAACAGCCGCTCTTCCACCTTAGGCGTCGCCAGCATCTGCGTCGTCAGGTCGAAGACCATCTCGAACTGACGCAGTCGCCGCTCGGCGTCCCTTCCCTCCTTCCGCAGAGGTTGAGGCATCAGGACCGCCGGTTCTGTCGGTTGATGTTGCATAACTACAGGAGCCAGGAGCCAGGAGTCAGAAGCCAGAATAAAAGCGACCGATGCTGCTGGATTCCGGCTGCTGGCTCCTGACTTCTGCTGTTCAGCTTCTCTCCACCTCAACCGTGACGCGGCGGCGCGTCTCATCCTCCTGCGGTTCGACGGCCGGCGTCAGGGCCGGACGCGAGACGGCGGGCGTCAGGCCGACCGCCTCCGCATATTTGAGATAGGTATCAATCGAAGCGACCACCACACGCGCCTCAACGGTGATGAGGTCAATGCCGACGAGAGAGATGCGCACCCAAGCGTCAACGACGATACCTTTATCCAGCACGCGGTCAAGTACGTCGATCAGACTTGTGCCGCCCGGAGCTCTTTCAACTGCCATTGTGTTTACATTCCTTCTTCCGAAAGTTGCAACCTAAGCATAACGCGAGGGAACGCGGGGGCTAATCTCTCTACCTTTCCGGCGCGCTGGCCTGTCGGGTCAACCAGCCAAAACTCTGGCGCGCGCTCTCTGCTGAATTTCCGCCACACGGGGCCTGCTTCGATCAAAGAACCTCTGTTCAACTCTTCTTCTTTGATGCCTGACGGCGACGCGGCGCGGCCACCTTTTTTGCGCTCGCGGCCGGAACAGGCGGCGCGCTGAGCTGCTGGATCTGGCGCTCCAGGTCTGCGAGCCGCTCGCGCAGGTCTACGTTCTCGGCCTCGATCCGCTCGGCGCGCGTCGTCAGGTTACTGTCGTAACGCCACCAGTTGAGACCGATCTGCTCGGCCTTATCAATCGAGCAGACGAGGATGCGGATCTGCAACGTCAACAGCTCGACGTTGGCGAGCGAGACCTTGATGTCGCCCGCTATCACCAGTCCCTTGTCAAGAATACGGTCGAGCACGTCCACCAAACCGGGGGGACGCGCTGTAATGATGCTAGATCGCTCGCTCGACAACTGTTCAAACCTCCGTTTAAGGAGTGAAACGCCTGAGTAACTTAAATCAATTTCCCGATAGGGCCGAGGTCAAGGTTGAGGTCTTCGTCGGCCAGCCCGAATTGCTCTTTCAATTCAGCCATCTTCTCTTCGAGCTTCATCAGGGCCAGGCCCAGCTCCTCGATCTGCTCCGGCGCGAGCTCGCCGCCCTCCATGCGCCTCACGGCCTGCTTCTCCAGCAGGCGACGAATCAGCTCAATGAGCGTCAGGACGAGTTTCGCCAGTCCCTGCTCGACCGACTGCGCGTCCACATTGATGTGTGAAGGCAGAGAATCCGACACGCGCCGCAGGTGCTCGATGAACTCTTCGGCGTGCTCGGTCTCAATTCCCGGCTCGACCGGAACAGGGGAATCGGGGGATTCGTTCACAGCGTACTCCGAACCATCCGTATAATTCAAGGAAAAAGATTACTGAAGCTGTAGGGCGGCCACGGCCCGCTCGTCAGAAAGCGCAGGTCCGGGCGCTCCCGGCGTGCCGCTTCGAGCCGCGCGCGATAACTTTCGACGGCTTCTCGCGCCACCAGATGCGAGGCCGAGACGACCAGGGACGCCGCCGGGCGCACCTCGACCAGCGAATCTTTCACGTTCTCCTCCAGCATGTGCGCGAGCCACGCGCTCAGATTTTCGGCGCGCTCCTGCAATCTCTCTGCGCCGAGGAGTTCGCGCCGCTTCGTCAACAGAAAACGCGTGCCCGCACCCGCCTCCTGCGCTTCGCTGTCAGGAGCCGCGCGCTCCGGCTCTTCGTCCCAGATGATCTTGACGCTCATCTCGACCGCGCCGCGCACGCGCGCGAGCGCAGAGAGCAAAGAGGCTCTGTGCGTGGAGACGAAATTTTCGAGCCGTTCCTCGCCCGCGACCGTCCCGAAGCGGAAAGGGAGCGGCGTCGTGGCGGCCAGCACGCGGCTCAGCACGCGCTCGTGCGCGAGCACGTTCTCGCGCGTCACGGCGACCGTCGCCGACGCGAACTCGCTGACCACCGCGCAGATGCCCGCGCAATCAAAGAGGTGCGGCGCAACTCCTCCGATGCCCGCCGCTCCATCCAGCACGCGCGCCGTCGCCTCATCGCTCAGACAGTACAGATACAGCATCAGTTTGATGAGTGTTGGATGAAAAGCTTCTCACTCGTCACCCGACGCCTTCCTGTTCCGCTCGACGAGCACTTCGCGCGCCGTCTCGACGGAGGTCAGCATGACGTTGAGGCCGACGAAGATCAAGTCCACATCGGCGACCGAGATGGTAATCTCGCCCGCGATGACGAGCCCGCGATTGAGCACGTGATCGAGCGTCTCCAGCAGCGAGAGGTCGCTCTGCTCCAGCTCTGTGAATTCCTCTTGAGTCATCTGACTTCACTTTCGGCGACGAAATTATAGGCGGGCCACGGGCCGGTCAGCTCCAGCCGAAAGCCCGCGCTCGCGTAATGCGCGGCCAGCTCTTCCGCCGCCGCGCGAAAATCTTTAAAACCTTCGCGCTCGACCAGAAAAGCGAGCTTGGCCGCAAGGTCTCCATGCTCGGCCGTCTCGGCCTGTCGCAGACGCAGTCGCACCACGCCGTCGCTCTCGGCAGAGAGTTTCCGTTCCAACTCTCCCGCGACGCGCCTGACTTCAGCGCGCGCCTCGTCCGCGCGCTGGGCGTCAACCTTTTTTCGCAGCAGATAGGCCTGCCCGGCCGAAGCTTTGGCGGCGCGCTCGTTGATCTCGCGCAGGGCCGGGCTGAGCGACGCGATCTGTTCGAGGAGCTGCGCGCGGTCGCAGAAGAGATTGACGCCCCACTCCTCTTTTCCGCGCAGCCGTTTGATGAACGAGCGCAGCTCTGCGGCCCTCTCATGCAGCATCTCTTCGACGCGCGCGCGCTTGAGATAGATCGCGCCGAAGCGCAAAGGAATGACGCTCGCGCGCGAGGCGAAATGTTCGAGCACACGCTCGTGACGCATCGCTCTGGCGGCGACCCAAGCGGGCTCCGCGAGCCGCGCCTGAAAACCTTCCTCGCCGTAATCGGCCAGCGGCACGACGCTCGCCACCGCCGCGAGCGCGTCCGCCGCGATGAGCTGTAACTTCGTCCCCGGCTCGATGGCCTCGATCAATTTCTCATCGAAGAGCGGGCTCAGCTCGCCCTCTTCGCCGAGACAATAGATGTAGAAAGCTTCGGGCATAGATTAGATTTCCCGCCAGCCGGCGAAGTGCGCGCGCAGACGCTCCGCGCCCCGTATCTCTGCTGGCTGCTGCGGCGCGATGAACAGTTGCTCGACCTGCCCGAGCTGCGTCCTGAAACTTTTGATGACGCGCTGCTGCTCGCGCCTGCGCGCGGCGCAGAACTCGCACGCGGCGGCGGCCGTCTCCGGCAGGACGTTGTTGACGAGCAGGCGACGCATCGGAACTTTGAGCCTCACGAGCGTTTCGGTCAAGCGCACGGTTTCGGCGAGCGCCATTTTTTCCGGGATCGCGACGCCGATGAACTCGCATTCCCGCGCGTCCGAGAGGAGCGCGGCCACGCGCTTGATGTTCTTCGAGAGCGAGATCAGCTCCTCCGCGACGCGCCCAGTACGCACCAC
>JAFBAJ010000084.1 GCA_019247865.1 Acidobacteriota bacterium | reverse complement strand
CGTGGGTCGGCTGCCTGAGCCCGGAAGATTATCGCGCCTACGTGCTGCCGCACACGCGCAATGTCATTCAAAACGTAGAGCCCGGCACGCCCGTCATACATTTCGGCACGGGCACGGCCGCGCTGCTCGAACTGATGAAAGAGGCCGGAGGCGACGTGATCGGCTTTGACTGGCGCGTGGACCTCGGCGAAGCATGGCAGCGCGTCGGCGATGAGGTCGCAGTGATGGGCAACCTGGACCCCGTGCAGCTCTTCACCAATCCGGCTTTCATACGCGAGCAGGCCGGAAAAATTCTTGACAGAGCTGCTGGCAAAGATGGGCATATCTTCAACCTCGGTCACGGCATTCTGCCGGAGACTCCGGTGGACAACGTCCTCTCGCTGATCGAGTCGGTGCACGAATTAAGTCGCAGGTAATCTCTCTTTTATGACGCAAGCATATGATGCTCTGTTGATAGTCTCTTTCGGCGGGCCGGAGGGGATGGACGACGTGCTGCCGTTTCTGGAGAACGTCCTGCGCGGGCGGAACGTGCCGCCGGAGAGAATGCGCGCCGTCGCACATCATTACGAGCTGTTCGGCGGCGTGAGCCCGATCAATGAGCAGAACCGCAGATTGATCGGCGCGTTGCAGAAGGAGCTGGAAGCGTCCGGGCCGCGCCTGCCCATCTACTGGGGAAATCGCAACTGGCATCCGCTGCTCGCGGACACTATCAAGCAGATGAGGGATGACGGCATCCGAAACGCTCTCGCCTTTTTCACTTCGGCCTACAGCTCCTATTCCGGTTGCAGGCAGTACCGCGAAAACATAGAGCAGGCGCGCGCGTCGGTCGGCGAGGATGCGCCGCAGGTCTCGAAGCTGCGTGCATATTACAATCATCCGGGCTTCGTCGAGCCGAACGCGTTGAACCTGCGCGCCGCGCTCGAACAGATTCCGGCGGAGAGACGCGCGCGCGCACAGGTCGCGTTCACGGCGCACAGCATCCCGCTCGCAATGGCCGCGGGCTGCGAGTATGAAACACAACTCCTCGAAACCTCTCGCCTCGTGGCAGAGCGCGCGGGGCATGAGCACTGGCGGCTGGTCTTTCAGAGCCGCAGCGGGCCGCCGACTCAACCCTGGCTGGAACCGGACATCTGCGAACACCTGCGCGAGCTGAAAGAGGCGGGCACGACCGATGTCGTCATTGCTCCCGTCGGCTTCGTCTCGGATCACATGGAAGTGCTATATGACCTCGACACAGAAGCGCGGCAGGTCGCGTCCGAGCTTGGACTCAATATGATTCGCGCCGCGACCGTCGGCACGCATCCGAGCTTTATCAGCATGATCCGCGAGCTGATGCTGGAACGCATCGAGCCCGCGACCGCGCCACGCTTTCTCGGCGCGCGCGGCGCAAGCCACGACGTGTGCGCCACGGATTGCTGTACATTCATTAGAAAGTAATGGTCTTTGGACTTAGGTCTTTGGTCTTTGATGTTCGGCTCTCATTGAGTTTCGCCCTTCAAGCTTGAATCGCGGGCAAAGACCAAAGCACAAAGACCAAAGACCGTTTTGAATACCATGAAACTTCTCATCATCGGCGGAACCATCTTTCTCGGAAAACATCTGATCGAGTCTGCGCTGGCGCGCGGGCACGAGGTGACGATGTTCAATCGCGGGCGGCGTGACGAAGGGCTCTTTCCGGAAGTCGAGCGCCTGCGCGGCGACCGGCGGACGGATTTGAGCGCGCTCGTGGGGCGCAGCTTCGACGCGGTGATTGATACCTGCGGCTATGTGCCGAGCGCCGTGCGCGCGACGGCGCGGCTCCTCGCCGACAAGGTAGACCATTACACTTTTATCTCCAGCCAGTCCGTCTACGCGTACTTTGACAATCCGCACGCGGACGAGTCGCATCCGGTGCAACAGCTCACGGACGAGCAGGTGCGCGAGGCTGAGGCCATCGAGCCGGGCGGCCACACCATCGCCGTCAGTTACGGCGCGATGTACGGCGGCCTGAAGGCTCTGTGCGAGCGCGCGGTCGAAGAGGAGATGCCCGGCCGCGCTCTGAGCATCCGCGCGGGGCTCATCGTCGGGCCGGATGATTACAGCGACCG
>JAFBAJ010000075.1 GCA_019247865.1 Acidobacteriota bacterium | reverse complement strand
CGCCACGATGACATCCGTGATCTGCTCGACCAGGTGTTCCAGATCACCGTTCTGTGAATATGCCATTTGATTAAACCTTCATTTCCTTTCGGCGGCAGATTTGCTTTTTGGAGCAATTCTTTTCCTTCTGACCTTATTATCTACTTTCCTGGAACGCTTCGGTTTATTGAGGAAATCCCACATCTCTACTGTGAGAGCGCCATCAGAATTGTGGGGGAGATACTCCGCTATCATAAAAAATGCTTTGGGGAATTTCTTTTCTACTAATCCAGCCAAATCGCTGGCGTTTCGGTCAGAGACAATAAAAATTGTATTAGGCAATATCTGCATAAGATTTAATACAGCGCTCCTGGTTTTTAGGAACGCACTCAATTCATCATCAGAAATTTCCTGCTGGTAAAACGAGATTATGTATGCTTTCATCCTTTTATCCTTCAATTCTTAACGAGCCACCGGATTTAAGATAGTGCGCGATATTTTCGTATAAGAGAAATTTTGCGGATTACGCATACGCAAAGATAATTCCTTACCAGTTTCAGAACCATCTTTGACTTCGGTGAATTGAGGGGAAGTGATCCTTTTTTTCTTTGGTTTGGGAATTGGATCGCCAAACTCCCTTGCAGTATCAATCCATGCCTGAACTGCTTTCTTCGCGTTACCTAAGGCAGTAGTACGCGTATCCCCATGGGCCATACAACCCGGCAAGTCCGGAACTTTTGCAACAAATACATTATCTTCCTCGCTCCAATAAACATTGATACGATATTCGCTCATTGGTTCTCGCCTCCGAGTCCATATTCTAGAATAATTTCACGTACTTGTCGTACTTGATACCTTTTAGCTTTGTTTCCATCCGGCTGAAGCGTAATTATTGCTCGAACCCCTTCTCTTCTAAAACTATGGTGACTCCCACTAATACGCTCTTCAAAACCAAGTCTTATCAACAAGCTGCATAAATCATCAAAAGGGATGTTTGCATCAGATGTCCCGCTAAGAATTCGCTGGAGAACTTTTTCAAACTTACCCATTATCTGAGTCCAATCTCAAACCCAGTCAACTCATTAACAGCTATACTGGCGCTCGACGGCGACGATCTTGGCGACACGTTTGCGGTGGCGGTCTTCGCTGATCTCTGTGTTGAGCCAGGCCCGTACGATCTCGCGCATCTGTTCGGTGTTGATGGTCTTGCTGCCGAGCGTGAGGACGTTGGCGTCGTTGTGCTCGCGCGAGTTCTGTGCGACGGCGACCGTGTAGCAGGCTGCGGCGCGCACGCCCGGCACTTTGTTGGCGGTCATGGCGGAGCCGACGCCCGCGCCGTCAATGATGATGCCGACCTCTGCCTCGCCGTCCGCCACGGCGCGCGCGACCGCGTGCGCGAAGTCCGGGTAATCGACCGCGTCCTCCGAATTCGTCCCGAAGTCGTGCGCGTGATGCCCCAGCTCCGCGAGAAAAGTTTTCAGCTCCTCTTTCATCTTGTAGCCGCCGTGATCCGCGCCGACGGCGACGAGCTTGCTCGCGCGCGAGCCGCGACGTGAAGCGCGGCGCACGAGCTCGATGCCCTGCTCCCGCACGATGTCGGCCGCGAGCGGTGTCAGGCGTGCTCCTTCATTGATGCGCAGGCGCGCGCCCCTCGCGAGGCCGCGCACGTCGTCCTCCGTGATGATGAGCTTGGAGGATTCGTCGCGCGCGAACGGCGGCTCAGGGCTCGCGTGCTGTTCGGGCGCGGTGTTGATGAAGCGCGTCGGCACGGCTGAAGCCGGGCGCGCAGAGGTTGAAGGGGAGGCTGTTCCGGCCTCTTCCTCTGCGGCGGGCAGGGCATTGTCCAGGACTTCCCGCACCAGCGCGCGGACGCGGTCGCGTGTTTGTTCGTCGGCCATAATTTATAAAGAGTCGGTCTTGGGTCTTAGGGCTTTGGTCTTTGACATCTGACTCAGCTTGAGCTTTATCAGTCAAGCTTGAGTCACTTGCAAAGACCTAAGGCTAAAGTTCTAAGACCGGATTTATCTAAACCTCGCTCGCAACATTGACCTGCGGAAAGGAGCTTTATAGTATGTCGCACCGTGGGCGCGGCGCAAATCTCGCGCGGCAGCCCGTCCGGCTAACAGCAAAATTCTGAGTACACGGAGGCAGAGTCCTTGTCCACTTCATCCGCATCCATCACGACATCCGAGTTCACTAACCCGAATCTCGAACCGCTCTTTTCCGCCGAACAGATACAGGCGCGCATCGCGCAGATGGGGGCTGAGATCGCGCGCGATTACGGCGCGAAGAACCCTTTGCTCATCGTCGTCCTCAAGGGCGCGTGCATCTTCGCGAGCGACCTGCTGCGCTCGGTCGACATCAAGCTGGGCATCGAGTTCATGGCGATCTCCAGCTACGGCTCTTCGACGCGCACTTCGGGCGAGGTGCGCATCGTCAAGGACCTGGACGTGCCAATCGAAGGGCGCGACATCCTCGTCATCGAAGACATCGTGGACACCGGGCTCACGCTCTCGTACCTGATGGCGAACCTGCACGCGCGCGGCGCGGCGAGCGTGCAGCTCGCGGCCCTGCTCGACAAGCACGAACGGCGACAGCGCGAAGTCTCGATTGATTATCTGGGCTTCACGATCCCGGACGAGTTCGTCGTCGGCTACGGGCTCGACTTCGCGGAGCGTTACCGCAACCTGCCCTACATCGCGATCCTGAAAGACCCCAACGCCTGATTCACACACGGAGAAAACATGAAGAGAAAAACCGGCGCGCTATTTCTGACACTGATCCTGGCGGGGCTTGCTCACGGGTTTCAAACAAACAATGAGTGGGCTCAGGTTGCGCCGGCCGGGGGGCGCTTCACGATTCTGATGCCGGGCACGCCTAAGTCCAAGATCGAGACGGCCGATAGCCAGTATGGCCCGTATACGACCTACCTCTTTACTTCCGGCAGCCCGCAGGCGATCTACCTGGCGGGATGGGTAGATTACGCTCCCGCCTTTAAGTTCGGCGTCGAAGCGGAGCTGAAGGCCAACCGCGACAACTTCCTCAAAGGGATCAACGCCCGCCTGCTGACCGAGAAAGCGATCAAGCTCGACGGTAATCCAGGCATCGAGTTCACGGCCGAATCGGATGATGTGCAGTTCATCACCTCGCGCGTCTACATCGTCGGCGCCCGCCCGTATCAACTGATCGCGATGACGAACCTGAAAGAGGAACTGGGCAACGTGGATAAATTCCTGTCGTCATTCAAACTCACGACGAAGTAATCAGAAGAACTCACCGCGGAGACGCAGAGTTCGCGCAGAGATGACGCAGAGACAGCTTAGCTCTCAAGCTCTCTCTCTGCGTTTCCTCTGCGCGAACTCTGCGCCTCTGCGGTGAACTTTTTTTCAGACGACGACGAGCGTCATGTCGTGGTGCGGCCTGGCTCCGGCGGCGAATTCGCCTGCGACGTTAACCCGGATCTGGTTCGTTATCCTTAAAATCTATTTCAAGCATTCTCACATCTTCCAAATCTTTATCCCGTCCGGCAGCTCGCTTTGATGCAATCACATCGTCCTTTGCGGCAATGTAAAACTCCTGCCCCTGATAAGTCATCACCACTTTCTTCTGCCAAGCTGCGCCGAATGTGATGCCCGGCGTTGATGTTTGTACGTCAATGCGTACGCGATCTCTGAAGATTGTGATTTCATGAGCCAGCAATTCATTCGCCGTGATCATCGTCGCAGTAGCAAAACTCGCATCTGTAAGAGCATCAAGCAATCGCTGAGCATTATCGGGCGAAGCTTCAATCAGAATATCCAAATCGAACGTCGCGCGCGGCACTCCGTGCAGGACAGCCGCGATGCCGCCAATTACGAGGTACTTAACGTTGCGTTTTTGAAAGGACGCGAACACGTCCAGCAATCGGTTTAGCATCTTTGCGTTCAGCAATCAGCGGGTTGTTCTCGAAGACCAGATCGGTGAAGAGACAGAGCATCTCCATGCGCTCGGAAAGCGGCAGCGATTGAAACCATCGCGCCTTCGCCTCAGGCGTCTCTTCTGCGCGCTCATGTGAAACAGTCATTATCATATATGTCAAGCGCCAATATATCTTAAATCACGCGGACGACGACGAGTGTCATGTCGTCGTGTTGTTTGGCTCCGGCGGCGAATTCGTCTGCGGCTTTGACGAGGCTTGCGAGCATGTCTGCGGCGGTCATGCCGTAGCATTCTCTGACCTTTAACATCATGCGCTCTTCGCCCCACTCTTCTTCGGCGGGATTCATGGCTTCGCTGATGCCGTCGGTGAAGGAGATCAGGAGGTCGCCGGGCTGGAGCGTGACGCTGGCCTGCGTGTAGGGGAAATTCGGCAGGAGGCCGACGACGCAGCCGCCCTCCTCTAAACGCAGGACTTCCCACTCGCCCTCCTGACGCCTGAAGATCATCGGCGGATTGTGTCCGGCATTGACGTAAGAGAGAGTCCGCGACTGCGGCTCGTACTGCCCGTAGAAGAAGGTCGCGTAGCGATTGGATGAGGAGGCGTCGTAGACGAGCCGGTTGACGTTGCTCATCAACAAGGCCAGATCGTGCGTGCCGGAGATCGCCTGCCCGCGTAAGGAGGCTTGAAGGGAAGCCATCAGGAGCGCGGCCGAGATGCCTTTGCCAGAGACGTCGCCGACGGCGATGCCGAAGCTCTCGTTCGGCAGCAGCAGGAAATCGTAATAGTCGCCGCCGACGCCGAGCGCAGGGCGGCACGCGCCGCAGTAATCGAGCCCGGTGATGGTCGGATGGTCTTGCGGAAAGAGCCGCTCCTGCACTTCGCGCGCGATCTCGACTTCGCGATTGAGACGCTCGCGCTGTGCGACCTCGTTGGCGATGGCGGCCGTGAGCTGGCTGTTCTCTAAAGCGAGCCCGGTCTGTGCTGCGACCGATTGCAGGAGGCGCAGGTCTGTGTTCGAGTAGGGCTCTTCGGACTGCTTAGGCCCGAGGCTGATAAAGCCGGGCAGCTTCTCTTTCACATTGAGCGGGAGGAGGAGCTGCGTCTCCAGCGAGGCCAGCATCTCGCGCTCGCCGTCGAGGCCCGGCGTCTGCCTGATCCAAGAGTTCGGGTCGTCCGTGTAGACTACGAGCGGCGCATTCTCTCTGCGCAGGCGCTCGACCGTCGCGGCCTGCTCGGTGAAAGCGACCGCAGGCTCCTGCTCATAGCCGAGCGCGTGCGCTGGGCGATAGGCTCCGTTCTCTTTGAGGAGCAGCGCCACGCGCGGCACGTGCAATGATTCCGAGATGCGTGTCGCAACCGTCTCCAGCAGCGGCTGCGTCTCGACCATCGTCCGCACCTTCTCGCTCAAGTCCGACAGAATCTGCTCGGCGTTATAGGCTTCGCGAAAGAACCTGCGGTCGGTCCACGCGCGCAGGCGCTCGGCCACGCGCCGAATGAGGATCACGAAGATGACGCTGAGGCCGATGACGAGGAGCTTCTGCGGGCGATTGGTGCGCGGGTTATCCAGGAGCAGGATCGAAGCGATGATGGTCGCCGCCGCGAGCACGAACTGGAGCACGCGCACGCCGCTCCGCGCGAGTGCGTACTGCATGCCCTGCCGGATAGCCATCCGCACGTCCATCGCGCGATGCACGACGATGACGTAAGCGATGGTCAGTGGAAAGAGGAACATCGCGAAGAGCGCGAAGAGGGCGACGCCCAGCGGCGCGTTATTGAAGAAGCCCTGCTGGCCGCGAAAGAGGCCGATGATGACGAGGATGAAGGAGGGCGCAAGCCCGGCTGTGGCTCCCGCGTAGAGCAGGCGCAGGCGACGCTTGGCATCCCTCTCTTTGACGATCCCGCTCTTGGTCGCCAGGATGGCGAAGAACCCGCCGATGGCGATCAGCGCGAGAATGAAGAACGGCTTATCGAAAGAGTTCGTGACGCGGCCGATCGCGGCATTCAGCTTGAAGTCGTAGAGGCCGACGACCGCGCTCGTGATGTCCATCAGCCCGCTCAGG
>JAFBAJ010000817.1 GCA_019247865.1 Acidobacteriota bacterium | reverse complement strand
CGCCTCGACCGCCGCCGGAACGGAGGCGCGCACGGAGACCAGATCGATCTCGCGAAACTGCCTGGCTTTGGCCGGAGACGGACGCGGCACGCCGACGAGCTGCACAAAGACCTCCGACGGCGCGACCTGCGCGGCGAAAGTTTCCTTGTCGAGCGCGTTGCCGACCACCGCCGTGCATCCGTCCGGCAGCTTCGCCTCCGAACCCTCGCGCACCAGCGCACGCACCTCGTGCCCGCGCCTGAGCAGCTCCGGGATCAGACGCTGTCCCAGGTAACCCGTCCCGCCCGTGATGAAGACTCGCTTCTGGCTCATACCATTCGATTGTACGGAACGGCCATGGGAAATGGATTCACCTCGATGTCAGTACCGCCTGCGGTAGCGGGCGGGTACTGACATCGAGGCTCGCTGATAAATCACTTGCTCGCCGGGCGCTTGAACTCCACCGGGTATTGAAAGGTGAAGGGCGGGCGCTTGATGGCGTCGGCGCAGGAGAAGTCGAGCCCTGCGGCCGTGCCTTTGGAGATGAACTGCGCGACGAGACTGTCGATGCAGTCCGAGCCGGTGAGGTGCGTGCCGTTGCGTATGATGATCTGGCGACTGTTGGGCAGGCTGCGCGCGGCCGACGCGGCGTAAGCGGGCGGCGTGACCGGGTCTATGTCGCCGCTGACCATCAGGACGGGCACGTCCGACTTGACCGGATCGAGAAAGCTCGCGGGCGCTTTGATGCTCGGCCACACGGCGCAGGCCCTGCGAAAATCTGCGACGCGCGCGTCGCCGTAATAAGTCCCTTTGGTCTCGCGCGCGATGTCCGCATCCGTGATGAACGGCACGTGCTCCGAGCAGATGACGGAGAACTGCATGCCGCGCGCGAGCTGCATGTCGATCCCGCGCACGACGGCGAAGGCGTAGGTCGCGAACGGAATGTAATCGTTCTCGTACGCGCTGTGAATGATGAGCGGCAGCATGCTCGTCAGTTCCGGCACGTAGAGCATCACGCGCAGGTTGTCCATGAAGGAGGCGCGCGTCATCGTGATGTGCTGCGCCTGACCGCTGATGGGATTCGTGACATCAAAGCTCGCCGGAGACTTGTCCAGACGATTGAGCACGCCCAGAAACTCCTGTTTGAGCTGCGGGAAGGTCTGGCGGCACGTCGCGTCGGCCGCGCAATCGTCGAGCAGGCGGTCGACGGCGTGCTGCACGCCTTTGCTGAAGGCGAGCGGCATCTTGTAATCGGTCGGCGCGACTCCCTTGATTACGACCGCGCGCACACGGTCGGGATGCTGGCGCAGGTAGACGAGCGCCGCGTTCGTTCCATACGAGCCGCCGTAAAGCGTGATGCGCTCGTAGCCCATCGCGCCGCGCACTTCGTCCAGATCATCCATCGCAATCGTCGTCGTCTAGAGCGAGAGGTTCGCGCCCTTCTCCAGCTCCGCGCGGCAGGCTTTGACCGCCTCATCCGTGTACTGGCGGATGAAGTAGCCGCGCATGTCATTGCGGTCGCCGAGGAAATTGCAGTTGAGCGGATTGGACGAGCCGGTTCCGCGCTGGTCTATGAAGACGATGTCGCGCTCGGCTCGGATCAGCGGCAGAAAGTCGCCGTTGTCCGCCGCGAGCGTCGCAGCGCCCTGTCCGGGGCCGCCCGCCAGAAAGAAGACCGGGTCGCTCGCGGGCTTCTCGCTCGTCGAAGGCATGACCAGAATGTTGAGCGCGATCTTGCGCCCGCTCTTGCCCGCGCGGTCTTCAAAGACCTCGTACTTTCCGCAACGCGCCTCCTGCGTCAGGTTCGGCAGGTTGCACGGCTCAAGCTTGACGCGGCCGCGCATCATGGCCTGGTTCGCTTTCCCGGACTTGTCCTCGCGGCGGAAGATGAGCGGGAGGTCGAGCGGCCCCTGCTTCCAGTGGCCGTTCATCTCCGTGCCGTCGCGGTTGACCGTGCCCTCGTACGCGGCGTTGAGGTCCAACATCTCTAAGCGCAGGCCGCTGTCCTTGTACGCGATGGTGTCGATCTTGAGGTCGTTCGCGCCCGGCTGATCCGGGCTGTCCATCGTCCCCGTGTAGCCACCGTCCGCCGCCTTCTTCAGCTTCAGGATGAGGTGCAGTTGCTGGCTCCCGACCGACAGCACTCCCTGCCAGTCGCCTGAAAGATCGGCGGACGCCTGCGTTTGGAATTTGGAAAGAGCGTGGCAAGCATAAGAGCTAAAGAGGATTGCCATGACGAGCAAGGACGCGAAGCAGGCTCTGCGTGTCAGATTCATTGTGTTGTCTCCATGAAGGCCGAAAGATAAAAGAGGAATTTCCGAGCGCCGATTGTTGTTTACGAAAAAATGTATGAACAGGTTTTCGTCTGCACGAATTTTATCATCAGAGGAATATCTGTATAATCGCCGGAAAGGAAGACCTGAGATGAAATTTACACGCCTGCCTCTGCTTTTGATAATCATCGCGGCTTCAGCCGCCTTCGCGTTCGGGCAGAAGACCAAAACGCCGCCGCCGACGTGCCCGAACCTGAAAGCGCCGGAGTTTCGCGGCTTTTACCTGGGGATGACGGCGCTCGAAGTGCGCAGCAAGCTCGAAGACACGACGCTCTTCGACATCAACGCGCCTAAGGGGCCGACCGGGTCGCATGCCGTGCGCGTCTCCGCCGCGGAGCTCAAAGAGGAACTGGCCGAAGGCATAGACGAGCTCAACCTGGCCTTCGTGGACGGCAAGCTGGCTGCGATCAAGGTCACCTACACGGACGCCGTGACGTGGGACAACGGGCAGGACTTTATCAATCAGACGCTCGCGTCGCTGGGGCTGCCCAAGCCGACCGCCGCGCCCCAGGGCAAGGGGAACGAGAAGTACCGCGTGGAGTGCAAAGGCTTCGCCGTCACGCTCTCCTACTCCTTCGGCGTCTCGCCCAGCTTCACGATCAACGACACGGTCGCGCAGAAGCTGGCCGACCAGCGCCTGGAGAACGAAGGCGAGATCAAGACGATCACCGTCACCCCCGGCACGACGACCATTCCGGGACGACCGAAATGAAAAATGGTCTTGAGAAGCTGTTTGAAAAAGCCACTGCTCGCAGCTCCGTGAGGAGCCGGATGTCTATAGCTCGTTGAAGCTCCGGAGGAGCTGGATATTGATAGCTGGCCTAAGCTCCGTGAGGAGCGAGATGCTGATAGATGACCTAAGCTCCGTAGGAGCTGGATATTTATAGCCCCTCAAGTCTCCCGCAGATGAGCTCCGTCAGGAGCGGAATATGTCGCTCCTATCGGAGCTTCAAATCGGGTGGTGGCTGCGGGCTATAAACATGCCGCCGCTCTGCGGCTTTTGCAGGCTGGATGTTGATAGCTGACTAAGCTCCGGAGGAGCTAGATATTTATAGCCCCTCAAGTCTCCCGCAGATGAGCTCCGTCAGGAGCGGAATATGTCGCTCCTATCGGAGCTCAAATCGGGTGGCGGCTTGAGGCTATAAACATGCCGCCGCTCCGCGGCTATAAACATGCCGCCGCTCCGCGGCTATAAACATGTCGCCGCTCTGCGGCTATTAATTATGACCGCTCCGCGGCTCTTCATGACCGCTCCGGGGCTCTTCGTGACGCCGCTCTGCGGCTATAAACATTCCGCCGCGGTGAGCTATAAACATGCCGCCGCTCCGCGGCTATCAATTATTCCGCCGCTCTGCGGCTGTTGAGACGATAAATATGCCGCCGCTCTCATGTCGCCGCTCTGCGGCTGTTGAAGCTACAAACACTTCGCCGCTCTGCGGCTTTTAATGGCGACGCGATGCGGCTTTTGGCGACGCGATGCGGCTTTTAATGATGCCGCTCTGTGGCTTTTCAACAGCCAACATGACGCCGCTCTGCGGCTTTTTCAAACAGCTTCTCGGACCAAATTTTTGACTCCCTGATGAATCTAAAAGCCCCGCTCAAACTCGCGCTCATTCTCTGTCTCGCCTGCCTGACCTCTTTCGCGTCTGCCTGCCGGCGCGGCGCGACGGTGCCCGACAAATCTTCCACCGAATATCGCGAGCTGGTCTCGACCTTCTATATCGGCGTCGCGGCCTTGCAGGTCGGCGACGATGCGCGCGCCGAGCAGAAGCTGAAACGTGTGACGGAGCTGGCTCCGACGGAGCCCGCCGGGTGGGCCGACTGGGGCCTGCTGGCCTTGCGGCGCAGAGAGTACGAGGCGGCCGAGCAGCGTCTGGAGAAGGCGCGCGAGCTTGCGCCGCAGAACGGGCAGCTCTATTTCCTGCGCGGCTTGCTCGAAAGCAGTCGCGGGAAGTCTGCGGAAGCGATGGCTTACCTGCGCCGCTCGGTCGAGCTGAGTCCGAAAGATTTAAAGGCGCTCTACCTGCTCGCCAGCGAGACGGAGCGCGCGGGCGGCGAGGGCAGCGACGCAGAAGCGCAGAGCCAGCTCGAAAAGATTCTGGCCGCCGAGCCGAACGCGCTCGCGCCGCTCGTAGAGGTCGCGCGCCTCGCAGCCAAGCGCGGCGACAGCGAAACTTTGAAGAGAACGGTCGCGCGTCTGGGCGAGCGCGCCAATGCGTGGCCGCCCGAAACACGTGCGCAGCTCGACGCCTTACGCGAGGCCGCGAACGCCCCGGACACGCGCGCCGCAGCCACACGCGTGGCCTTCCTGCGCAACCTGCTCCTGAGCGATGCCGAATATCGCAGGAGCCTCAACGCCGTCAAGACCCCGCCCGAAATCATCGCCGAGCCGTTCACACGCTTCCTGACGCTCGAATCGCCGCCCTCGACGCCCGCGCCGCCCGACGAGCAGATGACTTTCAATCCGGAGCCCGTGAGCGAAGCCGGGACGGAGAAGTGGAATTGGTGCGGAGCCGTCTCGCTGAATGGCGAAGGCACGCCCGCGCTCCTTTATGCGAACGGGCGCGAGGTGCAGATCGCGGGCGGCGCGAAGCTCTCTTTTCCCGGCGGCAAGACAGACACGCCGCCGCTGCAGCACGGCGTGCTCGGGCTTGATTACAACTACGATTTCAAGACCGATCTTGCGCTCGCGGGCGCGGGAGGCTTTCGCCTCTACAAGCAGGAGGACGCGGGCGCGTTCACGGACGTGACGGCGCAGACCAGGCTGCCCGCGTCCATCGCCAACGCTGCGTACACAGGAGCGTGGGCGGCGGATGTGGATTTGGACGGCGATCTGGACATCGTGCTCGGCGCGGACAAGGGCGCACCGCCGGTCCTGCAGAACAACGGCGACGGCACGTTCAAAGAGATACGCCCGTTTGAGGGAGCGGGCGCGCTGAAAGATTTCGCGTGGGCTGACCTGGACGGCGATGGCGTCCCGGATGCCGCGACATTGGACCAGGAAGGAAAGCTGCGACCTTATTTCAACGAGAGAGGCGGTCAATTTCGTCAGGCGGCGTTGCCTGAGATGCAGGTCTGGGCTTTGAGCATTGCGGATCTGGATAACGACGGCTCGCTGGACTTAGTCGTGCTGCAAGCTAACGATTCGGTGACAAGGTTGACTTACAGGGAGGCCGTGGGCACGTGGGAATCAACCGAGATAACTCGCGTCTCACATCTTCCCGATAATGTTTACCCTGAGGCGCAGATGTCCAATCTCGCCGTCGCTGACATAGATAATAACGGACAGCTCGATGTGATGTGGTCTGCGCTGAGCTTCACGGATGTCTGGCTCGGAGATCAGAAGGGCGCTTATAAACGTCTTGGGCAACAGGCCGAGGCGCGCCTCTTTGCTATTGCCGATCTGGACGGAGACGGCCGTCTCGATTTGATAGGTCTCAAGGGATACGACAAACCCGTGCGCGTCATCAATCGGGGAACGAAGAATTATCACTGGCAGGTTATTCGCCCGCGCGCGCAGGAGACGGCTGGAGACCAGCGCGTCAACTCGTTCGGCGTCGGCGGCGAGATAGAGATTCGCGCGGGGCTGCTAACACAGAAGCAGGTCATCACAGGGCCGCTCGTCCATTTCGGATTGGGGACGCAGGAGCAGACGGATGTCGCGCGCGTCATCTGGCCGAACGGCTTTCCGCACGCGGAGTTTGAATTGAAAGCCGATCAGGCTGTGCTGGCCGAGCAGCGTTTGAAGGGCTCCTGTCCCTCGCTCTTCGCCTATGACGGCGAGGAGATGCGCTTCGTCAAGGACTGTGCGCCGTGGAGCCCCGCCATCGGCCTGCGCATCAACGCCTCCCAGACGTTGGAGGTCACGCAGACCGAAGAGTGGGTCAAGATTCGCGGCGACCAGCTCGCGCCGCGCGAGGGCTCTTACGACCTGCGCATCACGGCCGAGCTGTGGGAGACCTATTACTTAGACCACTACGCGCTGCTCGCCGTAGATCATCCGCGCGGGACGGACATCTACGTGGACGAGCGCACCGCACGGGTCGCGCCGGAGCTGAAAGTTTATACAGTCGCCACGCCGCAACCGTTCGCGCACGCGTCGGACGAGCAGGGGAAAGACGTGACGGAGGTCGTGCGTGCGCTGGACGGAAAATACCTGGACACCTTCGGGCGCGGGGCTTATCAGGGCATCACGCGCGACCACTATGTCGAATTGACTTTGAGCGAAGATGCGCCGCGCGACGGGCAGCTCTGGCTCATCGCGCACGGCTGGCTCCATCCGACCGACGCTTCGATCAACGTCGCCATCAGTCAGGCTTTGAGCGAGCCGCCGCATGACCTGAGCCTCGAAGTACAGGACAAGGCCGGAGGCTGGCGCATCGTCCAGCCGCACCTCGGCTTTCCTTCCGGCAAAAACAAAACGATCCTCATCGACCTGAGCAAAGTGATGAAGACCGCAGCCGCCCCGCGCCGCCTGCGGCTCAGGACGAACATGGAGATCTACTGGGACGCGCTCGCGTGGGCCAGCGGCAGGCCGGAGACGGAAGTCAAAACAGAGCGGCTTGAGCCCGCGACCGCAGAGCTTCGTTACAGGGGCTTTTCGGAGATGAGCCGTGCCGGACGCTCTGCGCCGGAGACTCCGGACTATCAACGCCTCGCCGACACGACGCAGCGCTGGAGCGATCTGGAAGGCTACTACACGCGCTTCGGCGACGTGCGCGAACTGCTGGAAAAAGTTGACGACCGCTACGTCATCGCCAACGCCGGAGACGAGCTGCGGCTGCGCTTTCAGGCTCTCCCGCCCGTGGCCGACGGCTGGGAGCGCGATTACGTCCTCATCGGCAACGGCTGGATCAAGGACGGCGATTACAACTCCATGTTCTCAAAGACCGTGCTCCCCTTGCCATCGCTCGGACAGCGTTATTACACTACCCTACCCGCGCGTCTGGAAGACGACCCGGTCTATCAACGCCACAAACAGGATTGGCAGGACTACCACACGCGCTACGTCACGCCGCAGAGTTTCAGGAATGCTTTGAGAGCAAGGTGAAGGGAAAGAGGCCTCGCTGAATTGTTATGACAAGTCATCTCACCGCAGAGACGCAGAGAAAGCGCAGAGAAAGCGCAGAGAAAGATGTCTCACAGTCTCAATCAGATTACGCAAGCGATTATCGGTGCGGCAATGGAGGTACATCGTCGGTTAGGGCCCGGGTTATTGGAGTCGGCCTA
>JAFBAJ010000695.1 GCA_019247865.1 Acidobacteriota bacterium | reverse complement strand
ACGGTTGACTGGTCGCTCGCGCGGCGTGCGCGCGAGTTGACTCCCAAGCTCTTTCTGGCGGGCGGGCTCTCCCCTGAAAACGTCGCGGAAGCCATCGCTGCGGTCACGCCTTACGCCGTCGATGCTTGTAGCAGCCTCGAATCCACGCCGGGCCGCAAGGATGCGGAGCGCGTGCGCGCTTTCATCAACGCCGTGCGCGGAGCATGTTAAACCTTGACGACAACGCCGGTTTCAAGTTAGATGAAAGCGTCGCGTTCGTTATTGTCCGCTCCAAATTTGTCCAGAGATTCTTTCATGAGCCAGACAGTTCGAGCTTCAAGCGCTGATCGCCCCCAGACACGCGATCAGGGCCGCATTCTGCTGATTACAGATGATCCGGCGACGGCCGCTTACGGAGCCGCGCTCGAAGGCGCGGGCTTCGCAGTGGTCGGCGTCGCGGGCGGCGCTGCGGCGCTCGTCTCTTTGCGGCGCACGCGCCCGCACCTGGTCGTTGCCGACGCCACTCTCAAAGGCATCGGCGCGGAAGAGCTGGCGCGGATGCTCGCGCAGTCGCAGGAGTGTGTGCCGCTCCTGCTCATCGGCCACGCGGCCGCGACCGTTCTGCGCCGTGAAGCGGCGATGACGGCAGGCGCGTTCGATTACTTTGCGCTGCCGCAGGAGGTCTCGTTGCTCGTCCAGCGCGCGGCGCAGCTCGTCGGACAAAAGCAGTTGACGGATCGCCTGCGCGCCGAAGCCGACCGCGATTATCTGACCGGCCTTATGAACCGTCGCCGCTTTCGCACGGCGCTCGGCCAGGAGGTCGAGCGCTGGCGGCGTTACAGCCTTCCGTGCGCGCTGCTGCTGGTGGACATAGATTTCATGAAGCGTGTCAACGACACGCACGGCCACTCGGCCGGAGACCGCGTCATCCGCCACACCGCGAGCGCGCTCGTCGAACTTTCGCGCGACAACGACACCTCTGCGCGGCTCGGCGGCGAAGAGTTCGCGCTGCTCCTCGCGGGCGCGGGTGATGCGCAGGCCTACGCCGCGGCCGAACGCCTGCGCCACGTCGTCTCCGGCACTCCGGTCGAAGGCGTCGGCACCATCACCGTCAGCCTCGGCGTCGCCTCCTGCCCCGTCCACGCCACACACGAACGCACCCTCTACGCAGCCAGCGACGCAGCCCTCTATCGCGCCAAAGACGAAGGCCGCGACTGCACAGTCGTCGCCCCGCTCATTGGTGCGGCACAGACGGCTGCGGTATAACATCAAGTTACGGTTCGACGACTCTTTAAGCTTCCGGGAGTATTCAAGATGAGAAGAAGCCTGACGGCGCTGTTAATCCTGCTCGTTGGGGCCGCGCTCTGCGCCGCGCAGTCCGGCCAGGCGCAGGGCTCAGCCGCGACACAGCCGGACATGGTAATCAAGCTGGGTAAAGCTTCCGTTATCCTTCCGCCGCCGGAAGGCTTCGCCGAGGCCACTTCGCAGATCGAGTCGCTGAGACGCATCTGGGAAGCGACGGAATCATCGGACCTGGACTTTCTGGCCTCTCATATCCCGACGGAAGATTTGGCGAAGATGAAACGGGGCGAGCCGATCACACATCCCTTCTATACGAAGGTGTCCGTCCTGCGTAAAGTCAGAGAGATGGATATCTCGCCGGAGCTGTTCTCAGGCATCGTCAACTCTCTGCAACAGAATAGCGGAAAGATATTTGACATTAATGGCCCGGCGCTCAAGTCGTCCGTGAGGGATGCTAACAAGGGTCTGGATGAATTGCTGGAGCAGGATGTGAAGCTGGATATGTCTCAACCGGTGAATCTGGGCGAGATCGAGAAGACTCAGAATTATTACTCCACCTTACTGCTCATCAAAAGCAGGATTCAGATTGGGGCAGAGCAGAGAGAGGCGGTCCTGCTGCTCTCAGTCAGTCTGCTCAGGGTCAGGCAAAGAGTGATCTATCTCTACTTTAGCCGCCTCTTCAAATC
The DNA here is from genome assembly GCA_019247865.1 of Acidobacteriota bacterium. GTDB lineage: Bacteria > Acidobacteriota > Blastocatellia > Pyrinomonadales > Pyrinomonadaceae > JACMLC01. The sequence continues at coordinate 5,540 of JAFBAJ010000695.1, read as the reverse complement.
GGAAGCGGACATCGAAATCGTCAAAAGCCAGACCGTGAAATGGTTGAAGCAGGTGCTCCGCGCCAACCCTGATTGATGAATAAAGCCAACACCACACAACCGGACGAGCGCGGGCATTGGGGACAGTACGGCGGGCGTTTTGTGCCGGAGACTTTGATGGCTCCGCTCGAAGAACTGTCGGCGGCTTACGATGCAGCGCGCGCGGATGAGGGTTTTCAGAGCGAGTTCGCCGCGCTCCTGCGCGATTTTTCGGGACGACCGACGCCGCTCTTTTATGCAGCGCGTCTGACCGAAAGAGCGCAGGGCGCGCGCATCTATCTCAAGCGCGAAGACCTTTCGCACACGGGTTCGCATAAGATCAATAACGCGCTCGGGCAGGTCTTGCTGGCGCGGCGGATGGGGAAGGGGCGCATCATCGCGGAGACGGGCGCTGGGCAGCACGGCGTGGCGACGGCGACCGTGTGCGCGCTGTTCGGCCTGGAGTGCGTGGTCTACATGGGCGCGGAGGACATGCGGCGGCAGGAGCTGAACGTCTTTCGCATGCGCCTGCTCGGCGCGGAAGTGCGTTCCGTCGAAGCGGGCGCGCGCACGCTCAAGGATGCGATCAACGAAGCCCTGCGCGATTGGGTGACGAACGTCGCGGACACCTATTACCTGCTCGGCAGCGCGCTCGGCCCAGCGCCGTACCCTTTGATGGTCAGAGATTTTCAGAGCGTCATCGGGCGCGAGGCTCGCGCGCAGATCCTGGAATGCGAAGGACGTTTGCCGGATGCACTCATCGCTTGCGTCGGCGGCGGCTCGAACTCCATCGGCCTCTTTCATCCTTTCCTGCAGGACGAAGGCGTGCGGATGATCGGCGTCGAGGCGGGCGGGAGCGGGAACCAGCTTGGACAGCATGCCGCGCGTTTCAATCAAGCGGGCGGCGGCCAGCCGGGAGTCCTGCAGGGAACTATGAGCTACGTTTTGCAGGACGAGCGCGGTCAGATCGCCGCGACGCATTCCATCTCGGCCGGGTTGGACTATCCTTCGATTGGCCCGGAACATGCTTTTCTGCATGACACAGGGCGCGTCGAATACGTTTCGGCCACGGACGCGGAAGCCCTGGAGGCTTTTCAAACTCTCTCGGAACTGGAAGGCATCATTCCCGCGCTCGAATCTTCACATGCCGTCGCGCACGCTCTGACGGTCGCGCGCGAGATGAAGCGCGACGAGCTTCTCATCATCAATCTTTCCGGGCGCGGCGATAAGGACGTGAGCACGGTCGCCGAAGCGATCAAAGGTAAAGATGTATGAGTCGCATCGCGCGTGCTTTTGAGCTGTTGCAAAGCGAAGGAAGGCGCGGCTTCATTCCGTTCATCACGGCGGGCGATCCCGATCTGGAGACCACGCGCGCTCTCCTGCTCGAATTGCAGAGCGCGGGCGCGACCGTCATCGAGCTGGGCGTGCCCTTCAGCGACCCGATGGCCGACGGGCCTGTCATTCAACGCGCATCAGAGCGCGCCCTCAAGCATGATTTCGGAATAGCAGAGATTTTAAGCATCGTCCGTGAGGCACGGCTCGATGTCCCGGTCGTGCTCTTCAGCTACTACAATCCGCTGCTGCGTTACGGCATCGAACGCCTGAGCCGCGAGGCGCGTTCATCCGGAGTTGACGGCGTGCTCGTCACAGACCTCTCGCCGGAAGAGGCCGCGGACGCTTCCGCCAGCCTGCGCGCAGAGGAGCTCGATCTGATCTTTCTCGTCCCGCCGACCTCGACGTTGGCGCGGCTCAAGATGGTCGCCGCACGCGCGAGCGGCTTTATCTACGCCGTCTCGCGCGCGGGCGTGACCGGCGCGCGTGAGAGCATGAGCACGGATGCCGAACGCCTCGTCGCGCGCGTGCGTGAAGTCTCGGCTCTGCCCGTCGCGGTCGGCTTCGGAATTTCAAACGCCGCACAGGTCGCGGACGTGTGGCGCTACGCGGACGCAGCTGTGGTCGGCTCGGCGCTGGTCGCAGAGATAGAGAGATTGGCCGGAGCTTCTGATATAGTTTCGCGCGTCGGCGAGTTCGCGCGCGGCCTGTTGCCGGAATAATTAATGAGAGGGAAGCACCAGAGATGAGCATCGAAACGGGCGCGGCGGTCGTCCTCGTCCTGCACAGCCCGCGCGAGAAGGTCTGGGGCGTGCTCTCGGAGATCAGCGCGGCGGGCGTGACCCTGCGCGGAATCGACCTCAACGCCTTTGACGACTGGACGAGCGCGGTGGCGCACGACGAGCCGTTTCTGGGCTTCAACGATATGTTCCTGCCGATGTGGCGCGTCGAGCGGCTGACGCTGGACGAGAGTTCGGGCGGCGTCCCTTCCATGACCGAGCAGTTCGAGCAGCGCACGGGCCGGAGTATTCTGGATTTTTGATTTGCAGCCCGCCCGCCTGCCGTGCTATATCCCATCGCGGCGCACGGACGCCGCACTTTTAACCTCAAATTTTTCCGTAAAAAAGTTTGTTGCATATGTGAAACACTGTTCCATTCTCGCGCCGTGTGTGCTATACTCTCGTTTCGTAGCGGTCAGGCATTTTCAGAAAGCCGCACGCTCGAAAGCTTTTAAAAACCACGAAACGTGAGAAAAGGAACGGAAGAAAGAGATGTACCAAATGGCTGAAGATAGAATCAACGCGGATCGCGGCAAAGCTGTCGAAGCGGCGCTGCTCAATATCGAAAAGAAGTTTGGCAAAGGCTCGATCATGCGCATGGGCGAGCGCGATATCGTGGAGATCGGAGCGATTTCGACCACGTCGCTGAGCCTCGATGCCGCCATCGGCATCGGCGGCGTCCCGCGCGGGCGCATCGTCGAGATCTACGGGCCGGAGAGCTCCGGCAAGACCACGCTCGCGCTGCACATCGTGGCCGAAGCGCAGAAGGCAGGCGGCGTCGCGGCCTACATTGATGCGGAGCACGCGATGGATGCTGAGTACGCCGGAAAGCTCGGCGTCAACATCGACGAGCTGCTCATCTCGCAGCCGGATTCGGGCGAGCAGGCGCTGGAGATCGCAGAAGCCCTCGTTCGCTCGAACGGCGTGGACATCATCGTCGTGGACTCTGTCGCCGCGCTCGTCCCGCGCGCAGAGCTGGACGGAGAGATGGGCGACAGCCTGCCGGGCCTGCAGGCACGTCTGATGTCGCAGGCGCTCAGAAAGCTGACGGCCATCGTCGCGCAGTCGAACACCTGCTTTATCTTCATCAACCAGATACGCGAGAAGATCGGCGTCATGTTCGGTAGCCCTGAGACGACGACCGGCGGACGCGCGCTCAAGTTCTATTCCTCGCTGCGTCTGGACATTCGCCGCATCGGAGCGATCAAGGACGGCGACCGCGTGGTCGGCAATCGCACCAAAGTCAAGGTCGTCAAGAACAAGGTCGCGCCGCCTTTCCGCGAGTGCGAGTTCGACATCATGTATGGCGAAGGCATCTCGCGCGAGGGCGATCTGGTCGACCTCGGCGTCGCCAACCGCGTGATCGAGAAGAGCGGAGCCTGGTTCTCGTACAAGGGCGAGCGCCTCGGCCAGGGACGCGAGAACGCCAAGCAGACCCTCAAGGACAACCTGGAGCTGTTCGGCCGCGTCCAGCATGACGTCAAGGTCGCGCTCGGCATCATCGCGGCGAGCGAAACGGAGACGGAAGCTCCCGCGACGGAAGAAGCGGCAGCTCCGGCTCGCAAAGCTGCGAAGTAAGCGAAAGAAAATTCCACGCAAAGGCGCAAAGACGCAAAGGGAAGGCGCGATTGCTTCCTTTGCGTCTTTGCGCCTTTGCGTGAGAATCATTTATATTTCCTCGCGCGTTTTATGAGTAACTCGATTCTGATAAAAAACGGGACGCTCGTCACGATGGATGAGAGGGATGCTGTCACAGACGGCTCGCTGCTGATTCGTGACGGGCGCATCGCGGCGGTCTGTGCGTCAGACAGTGAAGCGGACGTGGTGATAGATGCTGCTGGCTGTGCTGTGCTGCCCGGCTTTGTGCAGTCGCACATACATCTCTGCCAGACGCTCTTTCGCGGCTCGGCGGATGACCTGGCGCTGATCGACTGGCTCAAAAAGCGCGTCTGGCCGATGGAGGCCGCGCACACGCACGAGTCTCTGCGCGCCTCTGCGCGCCTCGGCGTCGCGGAGCTGATTAAAGGCGGGACGACCTGCGCACTGACGATGGAGACGGTCAATCATACGGAGGCAGTCTTTCGTGTGGTCGAAGAGTCCGGCTTTCGCGCGACCGTCGGCAAGTGCATGATGGACCGGGGCGAGGAAGTCCCAGCCGCGCTGCATGAAGAGACGGAGGCTTCGATCAGGGAATCGCTCGCGCTGCTCGAAGCGTGGCATGGTCGCGCGTCCGGGCGCATACGCTACTGCTTTGCGCCGCGCTTCGCCATCAGCTGCACGCGCGGGCTGCTGGAACGGGTCGCGCGACTGGCCGTCGAGCGCGGCGTGATGATTCATACGCACGCTTCGGAGAACCGGACCGAGATCGAGATCGTCGAGCGCGAGACGGGGCAGCGCAACGTCGTCTACCTGGATGAACTCGGCCTGACGGGCGCGCACGTCCTGCTCGCGCACTGCGTCCATCTGGATGATGTGGAGATCGAAGTCCTGTCGCGCACGGGCACGCACGTCGCGCATTGCCCTTCATCGAATCTCAAGCTCGGCTCGGGCCTCGCGCGCGTCGCGTTGATGCTGGAGCGCGGCGTCTCCGTCTCGTTCGGAGCGGACGGCGCGCCGTGCAACAACCGGCTGGATATGTGGACGGAGATGCGCACCGCCGCGCTCTTGCAGAAAGCGTTGGGCGGCGCAGAGGCTCTGCCCGCTCGACAGGCTCTGCGTCTGGCGACGATGGGCGGCGCGCGTGCGCTCGGTCTTGATACAGAAATCGGAAGCCTCGAAACAGGCAAGCGCGCGGACGTGTCTATCGTCAAGCTGGATCAACTGCATTCTGCGCCGCGCCCAGCGGAGATCGTCTCCGCACTCGTCTACTCAACGCAGTCGAGCGATGTGCAGACGGTCATCATTGACGGCCAGATCGTGATGCGCGACCGCCAACTCCTCACGCTCGATGAAAATCAGGTCATCGCAGAGGCCAACCGCGAAGCCGCTCTGCTCATGTCCCGCGCCGGAATATAAGCCACAGATTTTCAAGGATATGCACGGATCAAGAGAGAAAATGATTCTCTTAATCCGTGTCCATCCGTGAAAATCCGTGGCTCGTTTTTACGGTTTGCGGTTTCTGTTCTGCTCGACGCCGATGGGGCCTTTCGAGGGAGTCGTGCGCTCGTCCAGCTTGGGGGAGTTGGCGTTGTTCTGCGGTTTGCTCATGTCCGGGATGCCGGGTGTGGGCGTGCCTTTGGGCTGGTTGGCGTTCTTCGGCGCGTTGACATCGGGGATGCCGGGCGTGGGCGTCGCTCCGGGCGGCAGCGGCGAGGTCGAGATGCCCGGCGGCAGCGGGCTCGGACTGGTGTTCGCCTGATTGGTGTTGTTGGAGTTGCCGGCCGTCTGGCAGCCCGCTAACAGGATGGCCGC
>JAFBAJ010000622.1 GCA_019247865.1 Acidobacteriota bacterium | reverse complement strand
CGCGGAGAGGTCGAAGAGAGAGGCGGCGCGTTGCGCGTCGGGCAGTACCTGATCGCCATTCATGATGACGCGGAAGCGGCTTCGCTGCCCGGCGTGACCGTCATTCGCCCGAACGAGATGTTCATCAACTATCTCGGCCCGCCGCAGACCTTCGCTTACTACAGTTTCGCGGACGTGCTGCGCGGAGACATTCCGGCCGAAACTTTCCGCGGCAAGATCGTGCTCATCGGAGCTGTGGCGCAGACGATGGGCGACATACGCATCACGCCCTTCATCTCGTACGGCGGGGCGTCCGCGAGCGGAACCGGAATGCCCGGCGTCGAAGTGCACGCCAACGTCATCGAGACTATCCGGCGGCGCGCGTGGCTGAGGCCGCTCGCGGACTGGCTCAGCTTCGGCCTCGCGCTGCTCCTGCTCCTAGCCTCGCTCGTCATCATCCGACTGCTCGACGGGTGGCGAGTCTTCCTGGGGCTGACCACGCTTCTCTTCATAGTCATCGGCGGCAGCCTCTCCGTCTTCAATCATTATTTCATCATCCCGCCGCTGGCTCCGCTGCTGACCGGATTTTTCACGGTCGTGCCGTTGCTGCTGTTACAGGGCTCGATCAACGCGAGCCGCGATCTGGATCGAAAGCTCGAAACGCTGACGCAGATCGAACAGAGCTTTCTGTCGCATCAGTCTTCTGCCGAAGATTCCGACGCGGCCCCGCTCGCCTTTCTCGCTTCGATCCTGCGAGCGGACGAAGTCGCGTTGGAGAAAGCTTCGCTTTCAAACAGCAACGCGCCGACGCCGGACACGCCCACTTCGCTATGCGTGCCGCTCGTGCATGAAGACGAAGCCGTCGGGTGGTTGCGCATCAGGCGCGACGGCGCGGAGCCTTTCTCAGAGAGCGAGCGCAGGCTGGCCGCACAATTCGCCGCAGCCCTCGCGGCGGAATTGAGCGCGGCGCGGCGCGGCGCACTGTTGGAGCAGCGCGCGCTGCCCATCAGCCTGCCGCACAACATCTCATGGAAGCTGCGCGCGGTCGATAACGTGACGGCGCACCTCATCGCACGCATCGGATTCATGAGCCGCGTCCTGACCAGCATGACGGAGGGGCTGCTGGTCTCAGACCTGACGGGGCAGGTGGTCTTCGCCAACCCTGCGGCGCACGCCTTCTGGGAGGTGCCGGAAGCGTCTGCGCTGAGAGGCAGGAGCCTGGAAGAGCTGTTCGTCGCGCGCGGGATCATCGAGGCGGACGGCCTGCGCGAAACGATGCGCGAAGTGCTGGAAGGGCGCAACGTGCTCTTGGAGGTCGAGCTCCTGACGAGCGCGGGCCGCTTCTACACGCTCCAATTTTCCGGCGTCACGGCGAGCGACACAGCGCCCGCGCCGCCGCGCGTCATCGGCCTCATCGTCATCATCAACGACATCACGAAGCGGCGCGAGCTGGAGCGCGTCAAGGCCGAGACCATGCAGCTCGTCTCGCATGAGCTGCGGACGCCGCTGACCTCGATCCAGGGCTTGAGCGACCTGCTGCTCAAATGCCCCGTGCCGGAGGAGGAGGCCGAAGAGATTCTCGGCATGATCTATTCCGAGGCCGTGCGGATGAACGACCTCATCAAACGCTATCTGGACGTGACGCGAATCGAATCGGGCGGGCACGCGCTGACGCGCAAGCCGGTCATCATCAACCAACTGCTCGCGGAGTGCGCGCGTGCGCTCGGCCATCTGGCGACGGAAAAGAGGATCGCGCTCAGGCTGTGTCTGGAGGAGCCGTCGCGAACCGTCTTCGGCGACGCACAGATGCTCACGCAGGCCATCAGCAATCTGTTGAGCAACGCGATCAAGTACAGCCCGCACGCTTCACAGATCGAGCTCGGCACGAAGAGCGAAGGCGCGCAGCTCTCGCTCTACGTCCGCGATGAGGGCTACGGGATTCCGCCTGAAGCCAGAGAGCGCGTCTTCGAGAAATTTTACCGCCTCGAACGAGACGCCCAATCCGAAACGGTCGGGACGGGCCTCGGTCTCCCGCTCGTCAAAGAGATCGTCGAACGACACGGCGGACACATCACGCTCGACAGCAACAACGGCCACGGCTCAGTCTTCACCATACATCTTCCGCTGACGAAATAAATGGATGAGCCCCGGAGGCGCGATATATTTGTAGCCCGGGGCGCAAGCTCCGGGAACATGTTGGATAAAACAGTTGAGCCCCGTAG
>JAFBAJ010000553.1 GCA_019247865.1 Acidobacteriota bacterium | reverse complement strand
ATGATTGCGTCAAGGCATTTTCGGAAACGGACTTTACCGAAGACCTCAAGAAGATAGACGTGCCGACGCTCATTCTGCACGGCGACGACGACCAGATCGTGCCCATCGGCGCGTCCGCGTTGCTTTCGTCCAAGCTGGTCAAAGGTGCGACGCTAAAAGTCATTCCGGGTGCGCCGCACGGCATGTGCTCGACCTTGAAAGACCAGATCAACGCGGAGCTGCTGGCGTTCTTCCAGCAAAGCAAGGAAGCCGCGGCGTAACTCTGATGACCAACCTTGAAAGGAAACGTTGCATGAAACGGATCGCTCTATTGCTGGTTGCATTTGCAATGGTGGCCGGCGTTGTCGCCTGGGCTCAAACATCTCCACGCACAGACGTAAAGCCCGCCCCTCAGAGCGCGAAGGACGTAGTCGGCGCTTCGCCGTACGTCGAAATCGGGAACGAGCCTCCACCGAAGCTGATCGTGGACGAACCGCTTCCAGAGGGGCTGGCCCAGGGCATCGTCTGGATTCAGTGGCGTGTGGAAAATCTGCAAGTCGTGCCGGTATTCGGGAAGGGCGCTGTGGGCGTTTCCCCGCGGGTTGGGCATCTGCACGTACACGTGGACGACGTGGGCTGGTGGTGGGCGGACCCGAGCGGCATCAATACGGTCGATATAGCCGGGTTGTCGGAAGGCCCCCACAAGGTGCGGCTCGAATTGGTGAACGCCAACCACGAGCCCTTCCCCGGACAGTCCAGGACGGTGACGTTCACCATACCTAAGGGAGCGTCTCTCTCTCTCGCTCGCTGAAGGTCGCAGAGGCTTTGCAGCAAAAGGTTCGATCATCAATAAGAAGAGATACTCATGGCTGATCCGGAAGTGTCGAAAGCATCGAACATCGTCCTCTCATGGCGGAGCGCGCGGGCTCGACCGTCGTCGAGGTTGCGGGCAGCCATGCGGTCTACGTGTCGCGGCCCGACGCGGTGGCTGAACTCATCGAAGCGGCCGCCGGTGAAGTGAAGGCCGACGCGGCCGGCGGCATGTGAGGTCTGTAGAGCGGAACGGGAGCGAATCATGAATAAGAGAACTAACAGCCACGGCAATTCTTTGTGGGGGTTAACGAAACTTTGTCTGGGACTTGTTCTGGCTTCCATGTTCTGGGCGACGGCGTCTGCGCGAAGTAACGACTATCAATCGCGGACGGCGAACGTCAATGGTGTCAGGATTCATTATCTGAAGGCCGGAACGGGCACACGGACGCTCGTGCTGATTCACGGCTTCGGCGACACCTCGCGGATGTGGGTTCCGCTCTTCGATGAGTTCGGCAAAGAGTTCACGATCATCGCGCCGGACCTGCGCGGGCTCGGCGACTCTTCACGGCCCGCCGCGGGTTACGACAAGAAAACGCTCGCCGTTGATATTCACGAGCTGGTTAAAAGTCTCGGCTATCAAAGAATCTATCTCGTCGGCCACGACATCGGCTTGATGGTCGCTTACGCTTACGCCGCGCAGTTCCCCGCAGAGGTGGAAAAACTCGCGCTGCTCGAAGCGCCGATTCCGGGCATCGGCGATGTCTGGGAAAAAGTCTATACGACCCCTGCGCTCTGGCACTTTCATTTCGTCAACAGCCCCATCGCGCTCGAACTGGTCAAGGGGCGCGAGCGCCTCTTCCTCGAACATTTCTGGCAGACGCTGTCGCCGCACCCGGAGACATTTCCCGAAGCTGACCGCCGGTTCTACGCCAAAGCGTACGCGCAGGAGGGAGCGATGCGCGCGGCCTTCGAGATGTTCAAGCTCTTCAACACGCAGGACGCGGCGGACAACCGGCAATTCGCCTCCGTGAAGCTGCCGATGCAGGTCTTGACCATCGAAGGCGATAAGGCGATGGGCGGCGCGCTGGAGATTCAGGCGCGAATGGTCGCCGACAACGTCATGTCAATCAAATTCACAGACACGGGCCATTGGCTAATGGAACAGCGCCCTGAGGAGACCAAAGCCGCGCTCAAGAAATTTTTTAGTCCGACCGCCCAGGCAAATCAATGAGCAGTAGGTGCTTTGCAACGATGGCTGGAAATTCAAAGGAGGAGTTATGTCAACGACAAAAGTCGCAGCAGCGCCAATGAAGGTGGCACAGGTTCCCGCGCCGGGAGCGGATTTTCAGATAGTCGAGCGTGAGATTCCAGACCCCGGTGCAGGTCACGTGCGCATCAGGGTGCAGGCGTGTGGCGTCTGCCACAGCGACGTGCTCACGAAAGACGGCTCGTGGCCCGGCATAGAGTTTCCACGCGTGCCCGGACACGAAGTCGTCGGCGTCGTAGATGAGATAGGCGAAGGTGTTTCCGTGTGGACTGTGGGGCAGCGCGCCGGCGTCGGCTGGCACGGCGGTTACGACGGGACTTGCACCTCCTGCCGTCGCGGAGATTTCATCAACTGCCGGAACATGAAGATCGCGGGCATCAGCTACGACGGCGGATACCAGCAATTCATGGTGGCTCCAGCGGAGGCGCTGGTGGCGATACCGGAAAGTCTGAACGACACGGAAGCCGCGCCGCTGCTCTGCGCCGGAGTCACCACCTTCAACGCGCTCAGGCACAGCGGCGCGTCGCCCGGCGACCTTGTCGCGGTGCTGGGAGTCGGCGGCTTAGGTCACCTCGGAATTCAGTTCGCGAACAAGTTCGGTTACAGGGTCGCGGCTATCGGACGCGGCCCCGAAAACGCTGCGCTCGCGAAGAAGCTCGGGGCGAGCCTGTACATCGATAGCAAGGCGACGAACGCCGCGGAAGAGTTACAAAAGCTGGGTGGCGCACGAGTCATTCTGGCGACAGCTCCAAGCGCGAAAGCGATGTCCGAGTTAATAGACGGGCTGGGGCCGAACGGCAAGCTGATGGTCATCGGCGCGGATTTTGCTCCGATTGAGGTCACGCCCTTGCAGCTCATCGGCGGGAGTCGAACGATTCAAGGCTGGGCTTCTGGGACACCGATGGATTCAGAGGACACGCTGCGCTTCGCGGAGCTGACCGGCGTGCGTCCGATGATTGAAACCTATCCGCTCGAAAAAGCCGCGGAGGCTTACGCGCGCATGCTCAGCGGCGATGCACAGTTCCGCGTCGTCCTGACGATGTAAGGAGGACAACATGACCCGAACCAGTGCGTCAACAACGCCCGGTTTCACTCGCCGTCGCTTTTGCGGTGTTGCGGCGGCAGCCGTCGCTGCGGTCCCGCTAGGTCTTTTCAGTTTCGATGGGAGGCTCAAAGCTATGACAGAAGGTGCACAGCAGAGGAGCAGCGATCAGACCGCTCTTCGTCCCTTTCCTAAGCTCAAGGTTCCGGAAGCGGAACTCACAGACTTGCGCAGGCGCATCAGGGCGACCAGGTGGCCCGAGCGGGAAACGGTTTCGGATTCATCGCAGGGCGTGCAGTTGGCGACGACTCAGGCACTCGCGCGCTATTGGGGGACGGATTACGACTGGCGCAAGGTCGAGGCGAAGCTGAACGCCCTGCCGCAATTCATCACCGAGATCGACGGGCTGGACATTCATTTCATACACGTCCGCTCGAAACATCAGAATGCGTTGCCGATGATCGTCACGCACGGCTGGCCCGGCTCGGTCATCGAGCAGCTGAAGATTATCGAGCCCCTGACCAATCCCACGGCGCACGGCGCGAGCGCATCAGACGCTTTCGATCTCGTGATCCCGTCGCTGCCGGGCTACGGCTTTTCGGGTAAGCCGACGACGCCCGGCTGGATTCCCTCTCGCATCGCGCGTGCGTGGGCGACGTTGATGCAGCGCCTCGGTTACACGCGGTACGTGGCGCAGGGCGGCGACTGGGGCAACGCCGTCACGGAGAACATGGCCTTGCAGGAGCCGCCCGGACTGCTCGGCATCCACACCAACATGCCGGCCACGGTCCCGGCCAACATCTCGAAGGCGCTCGCCTTCAACGAGGCGCCGCCGGCCGACCTCACGCCCGAGGAGCAGGGCGCGTGGAACCAGCTCGACTACTTCAACAAAGCGGGCCTGGGCTACGCCATCGAGATGAACAATCGCCCGCAGACGCTGTACGGCATCGTCGATTCGCCGGTCGGCCTCGCGGCCTGGATGATCGACCACGACGCGCGCAGCCAGGAGATGATCGCCCGCGTCTTTGAAGGAAAGACGGAGGGCCTGACGCGGGACGACGTTCTGGACAACGTCACGCTCTACTGGCTGACGAACACCGCGATCTCCTCTGCGCAACTTTACTGGGACAACGCGCACCATCCGACGGGCGGCTTCTTCGACCCCAGGGGCATCAAGATTCCGGTCGCCGTGAGCGTCTTCCCAGACGAAATTTACGCAGCCCCTCGGAGCTGGGCGGAGAAGGCTTACCCCAAGCTTATCCACTACAACAAGCTCGACAAAGGCACACACTTCGCGGCGTGGGAGCAGCCGGAGCTATTCGTGGCGGAGATGCGCGCGGCGTTTAAGTCACTGCGTTAGTCGGAGAGCCGGAGAGGAATAAATGGCTAAAGAGATCAACCGACAGCGCCGCCGCTTCATCGGCACGGCAGCTATAACTATGGCCGCTGCCCGGCTCGGCGTGATCGGTTCTGAGCGAGCACTGGCCGACAGAACAAGCCCGGCAACTCTGCCCGCGATGAAGCCGGGGACGAACAGGTCGTTCGGCGCGCTGAAGCAGATTGACGCCGGCCTCCTGAAGGTTGGCTACGCCGAAGTCGGCCCAGCCAACGGCCCTGCGGTCATGCTGCTGCACGGCTGGCCTTACGACATCCACAGCTACGTGGATGTCGCACCACTTCTGGCAGCGAAGGGCTACCGTGTGATAGTTCCCTTCTTGCGCGGCTCCGGCACGACGCGCTTCCTCTCCAATGAAACTCTCCGTAACGGACAGCCATCGGCGCTCGCGCTCGACATCATCGCGCTGATGGATGCGCTCAAGATCGAGAAGGCGATCATCGCCGGTTTCGATTGGGGAGCAAGGTCGGCCAACATCATGGCTGCGCTCTGGCCCGAACGCTGCAAGGCGATGGTCTCCGTGAGCGGTTATCTGATCGGCAGTCAAGAGGCCAACAAGAGCCCGCTGCCGCCACAGGCCGAACTCCAATGGTGGTATCAATTCTATTTTGCGACGGAGCGCGGCAAACTCGGCTACGAAAAATACCGGCGTGATTTCAATAAGCTCATCTGGCAGATCGCCTCGCCCAAATGGAACTTCGACGATGCGACCTTTGAGCGCAGCGCAGCCTCCTTCGACAATCCGGACCACGTTGCCATCGTCATCCACAACTACCGCTGGCGGCTTGGTCTCGCCGCCGGCGAGCCGAAATACGACGAGATCGAGGCGCGGCTCGCCAAGTCGCCGTCCATTGCGGTGCCGGCCATCACGATGGAGGGCGACGCCAACGGCGCGCCGCACGTCGACCCGTCCGTCTATGCCGGCAAGTTCGCCGGTAGATACGCGCACCGGCTCATCACCGGCGGCATCGGCCACAACCTGCCGCA
>JAFBAJ010000515.1 GCA_019247865.1 Acidobacteriota bacterium | reverse complement strand
GATCGCGCGAAAGCCGGTCGCGCGCCTGCCCTTCAAAAGGTCGCCTTCGATCAGAACCTGCGGGCCGTGACAGACGGCCGCGACGAGCTTGCCCTGCTCCAACGCGTCGGCGACGAAACGCACGGTCTTCATGTTGGTACGCATCGTGTCGGGAGCCATGCCGCCGGGAATGATGACGGCGTCGAAATCCGCGGCGCGCATCTCGGTCGTCGTCGCATCCGGCTTGATCGAGACTTTGCCCTGCTTGCCCGCATACTTTTCGTTGACGCGCGAGCCGAGCACGGTGACTTCCGCTCCGGCCTCCTGCAAAGCCGTGTAGGGAATCTGAAACTCCGAGTCCTCAAAGTTTTTTTCGACGAGGATAGCGACCTTCGTCTTCTCTATCTTGGCGGTCATAAGAAAATCTCCTTCGTTTGAAAACTGTATCGAAGTGATTTTCGCAACCGGCGTGCCAGCAGATTATGTGGAGAAATTCAGGCGCAGGAGGGCGCAAAGCCGTACAGTGAGGCCGAGAAACGTCCGCTAATCTTACTCAGAAATAGCAGTAGGGGCAGGGCTTGTCCCTGCCCGCCTGGCGATGACGAGACGCGGGCAGAGACCAGCCCTGCCCCTGCAAGTTATGCGTTGGTCGGGCGCAGGAGGCCGCGAAAGATGCCCTGAACGGAGACCTGCGAGGCCGGGAGGCGCATGGGCGCGAGCTGCGAGTTGGCCGGGCGCAGCTCGACCGTAGCACCGAAGCGGAAGAGGCGTTTTAAGGTCGCGCGCGTGCCGTCCACGAGGGCGACGACGATCTCGCCGTCGCGCGCCTCGGTGCGGTTTTCGATGAGCGCGATGTCACCGTCGCAGATGTGCTCGTCGATCATCGAGTCGCCTTCGACGCGCAGGGCGTAGACTCTTTCGGGACGCACGCGCCCCAGCAGGAAACGCGGGACGCAGATCGGCTCTGCATCGGCGACCGCCTCGATCGGCGCGCCCGCCGCGATGCTGCCCAGAAGCGGCACTTCGCAGACGGCGTCCGAAGGCGTCTCCTCGACTTTGACCGCGAGGCCGAAGGCTCCGTCCGCGCGATGACGCGAGAGCAGGCCGCGCCGCTCCAGCGCGGCGATGTGCTTGGCGATAGTGGCTTTCGATTTGACGTTAAAGAAGCGCGCGATCTGCGCGTATGAAGGCTCGTAGCCGTGCCGCTCGATGAAGCTCGTGATGTATTCCAGAATCTCTTTCTGGCGTTGCGTGCGTGGCAGCATGAGATAATTCTCCAATCCTCAGGACGAACCCGAGAGCACAGGGCGAGGCAGCAGGCTCTCACACAAAAAGCATTTGTCAGATGCGCCACAGATTCTAAAGGCGCGCGATGATAAGCGTCAAGACTTAATCATCGCGCGCCCGATTGCTGTTGCCTGGCTATCGACTGCGACGGCTCGAATAGCGCGCGAGCGTCTGCGGGAAGATACGCACCGCGGCGGGCATGTTCTTCTGCATCATGCCGCTGCCCGTGCCGAGAACATCACTCGCCTTCTTGCCGTTGTAGATGGCTTCGTTGAGATCGTTGTCGGGACTGATGACCGCGCCTTTCAGCGAAGCGCCGATGAAAGCGCCCTTCGAGCGCGAGTAGGTCAGAATCCCTGCGTCGAGCGTGGCATTAGTCGAAGCGGCAGCCGTGCGTCCGACCGGCCCGGCGGCAATGCTCGCCTCGCCGCCCATCTCGAACTTGTCCTCCAGCAACCCCTTGAGTCCTTCCTCGTTCATAATCAGCAGCACGTAATCGGTCTTCTGTGCGCCGATCTGCGCGCCGAAGCTGCCGCCGCTGAGATTAAAGAAGGCCGGAGCATCCCAGCCGTTCGGCGTGCGACGGCTGATGACTCCCTGACCGCCCTGACCGCCGACGATGAACGCGGCCTTAGCGATGCCCGGAAAGACCGCGATGGCCTCCGCCTTGTCGAGCAGCTCTTTCGGAATCGCCTTGTCCCGCACACCCATGATCTCGTTAAAGACTCTGGCTGCATCCGACGAATGGCGCGCGGCATCCTTCGTACGCTTATCACTCTTCTGCGCCTCCGCGACGAAAGCCGTCAGGCACAGCATCACACACAGACCGAGCGCCATGCGCCCACCTTTTAACCACAACCGGTTCATGCTTCTCCTCCTCAAAAATGATGTGACTCAAACATACTTCTCAGCGCCCACGAACATTAATGCGAGGGGAACGCGCGTTCGTTTCATCTGACTCTCCAAAGGGGGTT
>JAFBAJ010000374.1 GCA_019247865.1 Acidobacteriota bacterium | reverse complement strand
GCGACCGATGGAGCATCGCTGTCCTGTATCTCAAAGCGAAAGGCGAAAACATCGCGCACCAGCGAGTAGGGCTGCCCGCGCACGGCCTGGCTCGCGCGGCCGTTGAAGATGCGAAAGCGTTCGGGCAAGAGCTCGACCTCATTGCTGAACTCGTAGAGGAGGCGCGACTTGCCGAGGCCCGCTTCGCCGATGACGGTCACGGCGCGCAGCTCCCTGTCTTCGAGCATCTCGCGCAGAGCGTCCATCAGGCGTTCCAGCTCCGCCCGCCGACCGATCATGCGCGTCTCGACGCCCTCGACGCCGCGCGTCCGCAGGCGAAAGGCGCGCGGCTTCGCACGCTCGACGACGTACGTGTGGACGGCTTCGGCCTGTCCTTTGACGTTGAGCAGCTCCAGCTCGTGCACGTCGAAGACGCCGCGCACGTGGCGATAGGTGTCGTGCGAGATGAGGATCGAGCCGAGCGGCGCGGCCTGCTCCAGGCGGCTCGCGACGTTGACGGCCGCGCCCGTCGCGGTCAGCTCGCCGCGCGCGCCGACCGCGCTCAACAGCACCGGCCCGGTGTTGATGCCGACGCGCATCAGTCGCGCCGCCTCAGCTTCATCGAACCTGCCGCGCAGGGTTGTCTGCACGTACTCGCACACTTCGGCCTGCATCGAGAGCGCGGCGCGAATCGCTCTTTCGGGATCGTCTTCGTGCGCGGCCTGTGCGCCCCACAACGCCAGCACCAGATCGCCCATGTGCTTATCGATCATCCCGCCGTGATCCATGATGGCCGCGTCCACGCGCCGCCACAGCGCGTGCATGATCTCGCTCGTCTCTTCCGCGTCCAGCGTGTCAGAGAGATTCGTCAGGCCCGACAGGTCTGCACAGAGAATCGTGACCTGCTTCCGCTGCTCGCTGGAGAGTTGCGGCGGCAGCGAGACGTGAGCCGGGCGCGCGTGCGTGGCGGAGGATGAAGCAGCCGATGCGTCCGCGTTGAGGTTTGAAGCAGAGCGGCGCATCTCCGCTTCAAACTCCAGACGCTGCTTGTGGCGGCGGAGGTCGACAGCCATGTCCCTGATCGTCTGGTAACGCTCCTCCCTGTCTTTGGCGAGAGCTTTGATGACGATGCGTTCCAGTTCGGAAGAGACGCCGGGCGCGTGCTGTGTGAGCGGCGGCGGCTCGCGGTTGAGCACCGACGCCATCACGTCGCTGTTGGTGCTCCCCTCGAACGGAGGCCGACCGGCGAGCATCTCGTAGAGCACGACTCCCAGGCTCCAGATGTCCGTCCGCGCATCAACTTCTAACCCACGCGCCTGCTCCGGCGACATGTAGAGCATCGTGCCCATGACCATTCCCGGCTGCGTGTTGACGAGCGAGAAGGCGAGCGAGTCCGAATCCGTCGTGGCAGCGCTTTGCGGCGACGGCGCGAGCTTGGCGAGTCCGAAGTCCAGCACCTTCACGTAACCGTCCGGGCGCACCATGATGTTTTCGGGCTTCACGTCGCGGTGAACGATCTTGGCGGCGTGCGCGGCCGAGAGGGCTGCGGCGACCTGTATGCCGATCTCCAAAGCTTCGGTCAGTTTCAGGCGCTCGCGTTTCATGTGCTCGCGCAGGGTGACGCCGCTGACGAACTCGGTCGCGATAAAACGGGCGTGGCCTTCGGTGCCGATCTCGTGAATGGTCAGGATGTTCGGATGATTGAGGGCGGAGGCGGCGCGCGCTTCCTGCTCGAAGCGGCGGACGCGATCCGTGTCCGTGACGAACGAAGCTGGCAGGAGCTTGAGCGCGACGGGCCGACCGAGCCGCGTGTCCTGCGCGAGATAGACCACGCCCATCCCGCCTTCGCCGAGCGCGGACGAGATGCGGTAATGCCCTAAGGTTTCTCCGGCTTTCAGCTCCGGCTGCGCATCCTCCGGCGGCGGCACGTCCAGAAAACTGCCGGGGCGCTCGTGCGCTGCGATGAGCGATTCGATCTCGGCGCGCAACTCCGCATCGCCCGCGCAGGCTTCCTGCAGAAACGACGCGCGCCGCAACGGCTCCCTTTCGAGCGCCGCATGAAACAGCTCCTTGACCTGTTGCCACCGTGCCTGATTCATCAGCTAAAGACGGCCACGGATTTTCGCGGACGAACACGGATTTTAAATCTGTGTTCACCCGCTTGAATCTGTGGCTAATTTCTTTCTTTACTTATCCAGCTCGCGCCTGAGCCATGCGCGCGCCATCTTCCAGTCGCGCTCGACCGTCGCGTGCGAGACCTTGAGGACTTCCGCCGTCTCTTCGATGGTCAGCCCGCCGAAGAAGCGCAGCTCCACGATGCGGCTCTGCTGCGGGTCGATCGCGGCGAGCCGATTCAGCGCCTCGTGAATCGCCAGCAGGTCTGCGTCCGGACGCCCGCCGAAGCGATCCGCTTCGCTGAGGGCGACGGTGAACTGTCCGCCGCCGCGCTTCTCGGCCAGATGCGCGCGCGCGTGATCGACCAGAATGCGGCGCATCATCTGCGCGGCGACGCCGATGAACTGCGCGCGGTTCTGCCAGCGCGACTGATGCTGGTCAACCAGTTGGAGATAGGCTTCGTTGACGAGCGCGGTCGGTTGCAGCGTGTGGTCGGAACGCTCGCGCCTGAGATAGCCGCCGGCCAGCCGACGCAGCTCGTCGTACACCAGCGGCATCAATGCGTCGAGCGCGGCGCGGTCGCCGCCCGCCCACTTTTCAAGCAACTGCGTCAC
>JAFBAJ010000352.1 GCA_019247865.1 Acidobacteriota bacterium | reverse complement strand
GCAGGAACTGGGGACGCCGGTCATTCCCAAATCCGCTCCGCCTGTGCCCGATGTCAACTTCACGGCACACATCATCGTGCCGGGCATGAGGGGGCGCGATGTCTCGCTCGCCTTGAAGCCGGGCGGCAGGCGTCTGAGCGTCGGACGCGGGAAGGACAACGACCTGCTGATAAATGATGGAAGCGTGTCGAAGGTTCACGCGGCCTTAGTGCTCAACCGCGAAGGCACGCTGATGGTCGCGGACACGGGCTCGACCAACGGCACTTTCATCAACGGCCGCCGCATCGCTTACGGCGAGGCGCGACAGATAGAGGAGGGCGATGTCGTCGGCTTCGGCGATGTCGAGATACGTTTTCGGAAAGTGGATTGAAGCTTTGAGTCCAGAATTTGAGTTCTGAAATTTATGATGCTCTTACTTACCTTGCTCCAAAATGCCGCTGCTTCTCCCACCGTGGCGGCTGCGGCTGAACCGCTTGAGAAGCGGCCTGCGCTTCTGAGCCTCGTCTACATGGGCGGGCTCGCGTTGATGGGGCTGCTGTTGCTCCTCTCGCTCCTGCGCAATCGCTCGAAGCGTTCGGCGCTGGCGGCCGTCGCGGCTTCGGACTTGCCCGACGAGGTGGTGCAGCGTTTGGGCTCGACCTCGACCAACCGTGGGCTGAAATTTCTGCGCTGGCTCTACGTGCTGCTCGCGCTCGCGGTCTTCGGCTTTCACGTCTACTGGGTCAAGTACGCGCCCGAAGCCAACGAGCGCTTCCAGCAGCTCAACTACAAAGACCTGCGCAATCGTCGCCTGTCGGAATCTTCCCTGCGCGGCTGGATTCTGGATCGTTCCGGTGAGCTGGACAAAGCTCTCGCCCTTTATAAGCGCGACGGGAGCGGCAACATCACGCGCGAGTATCCGATGGACGAGCAGTTCGCGCATCTCTTCGGCTCAGACCGCGGCGATCCGGGATTGGAACGCGCGCTCTTCGGCCTGCAAAGCGGAGCCGTCCCGGAAGCCCTGGAGATTTTGCAGGGCAAGGACATCAAGCAACAGGCCAACATTGACGTGCGCCTGACCATCGACCGCGACCTGCAACAGGCCGCTGTGGATCAGCTCAAAGGGCGGCACGGCGCGGTCGTGGCGCTCAACCCGCAGACCGGCGAAGTGCTGGCGATGTACAGCAATCCTTCATACAGCCTGAAAGAGGTGCAGGACGAATCGACCTGGATTCGGCTCGACGCGGACAAGCGCGACAGCCCGCTCGTCAATCGCGCGCTCGGAACGTACTACATTCCCGGCTCGACCTTTAAGACGATGATGATGATCGCCGCCATCAACGCGGGCGAGCAGGATGCACAGTTCACCTGTAGCGGCGGCGGGTACGTCGCGCAGCCGGGCGCGAAAGCGATCTTCGACGACGGCGGCGCGGGCGAGGTGCACGGCACGATCGGGATGGACACGGCCTACGAGGTCTCCTGCAACCAGTATTTCGCGCAGATGGCCGTCAAGCTCGGCCCCGAACGCATACGGCAGGCCGCGCAGCTCGTCGGCATCGGAGCGTATGACACTCCCGCGGAATCCATACAGGGACGCCGCGAGCCGGAGATCTGGAACGCGAGCACGGACGCCGTGCGCAAAGCTCTGGCTCCGCGCGAGGCGACGATGGTCACGGGCAAAATCGGCAAAGACATCTCGAAGTTCGACCTCGCGCTCGAAGGCTACGGGCAGGGCTATGCCGGTCAGATGACGCCGTTTCAGATGGCGCTGCTGGCCGCGACCATCGGCAACATGGAAGGCAAGCTGATGAAGCCTAAGCTCGAATACGACCGCCCGCCGGAAATGTACAAGCAGGCGCTCTCGCCGCAGGCGGCACAGCAGCTACGCAACATCATGAACCTCGTCACGGAAGGACCGCGCGGCACTGCGCGCGGCGTCTTCGGTCAGGTCAAGGCCGCGGGCATCTCTTCCGGCGGCAAGACCGGAACGGCGCAGAAGGTCGTGCCCGTCTACGACGCGAAGACCGGCGAGCCTAAGACGCGACTCAAGGTCGAGAAGGATCCAAAGGGCAATATCATACGCCAGTATCAGGAGCTGATCCTCGACGAAGAGCATCCGC
>JAFBAJ010000323.1 GCA_019247865.1 Acidobacteriota bacterium | reverse complement strand
GAGTACTGGCAGAGAGCGCTCAGCGTGGCCGGTGACACTGAGCTGATTTTTTTACCCATCTTTTTGGAGAATTGATGGACGAAATGTTCGACCAGCAGCGGAACATCTTCGACGCGCTGGCGCAGGGGCGGCATCGTGATGGGAAACACATTGAGGCGATACCAGAGGTCTTCGCGAAAGAGCCCTTTTTGAACTTCTCCCCAGAGATTCCGATTGGTCGCCGCGATGATGCGGACGTCCGCTTTGATGGTGCGGGTGCTTCCGAGGCGCTCGAACTCTCCTTCCTGTATCACTCTGAGCAGCTTGCCCTGCAGGGCCAGCGGAAGCTCTCCGATCTCGTCAAGGAAAATGGTCGCCTTATCGGCCAGCTCAAAGCGCCCGATCTTACGCACGGCGGCTCCGGTAAAGGCTCCCTTCTCGTGCCCGAACAGCTCGCTTTCGATGAGCGTGGCGGAGAGCGCCGCGCAGTTCACCTTGACGAGCGGGCGCTCACGCAGGAGGCTTTGGCTGTGTATGGCGCGGGCCACCAACTCTTTGCCGGTTCCGGTCTCGCCCATGATGAGCACCGTCGAGTTCGTGGGAGCGACCTGCTCGATTTTGTGCAAGACGTACTTGATGGCGTCGCCGTGGCCGACGATCTCGCTGAAATTGTGCTCCAGCTTGATCTCTTCCCGCAGGTAAATGTTCTCCGCCTGGAGCTGGTTCTTGAGGCGATTCACCTCCTCCAGCATCTGTTGCAGGATATCCTCCGCCTGCTTGCGTTCGGTGACATCACGGATGACGCTCAGGATGTTGTCACCGCTGCGCACGATCCGCGCTTCAAACCATCTCTCCCGTTCCAGCAGCATGAGCTGGTATTCAACGACCTGTGTGCGGCCCGTCTGCGCAGCCCTTTCAAAGCCGTTGGCGAATCTCTCCGCCAGTTCCGGCGGCAGCACGTCGCGCATGTTCCTTCCCAGAAATTCCACGGGCGGAAGGAACAGGTCTTTGAGGTCTGCCGCCTGATAGTCCAGATAGGTGCCGTCGCGTGTCTGTAGGAACATCAGGTCCGGGACGGCCTGCAGGATGGCGCGATTTCTCTCCTCGCTCTGTCTCTGCGCGTCGGCGGCCAGCTTCTTATCTGTAATGTCAAAGGACACGCCGCGCAGTCCGACGATCTTTCCCGTCGCATCCATGATCGGACTCAGATAGCTTTCGATCCACAGCAGGCGACCGTCTTTCGCCTGCCACCGGTGTTGTGTGGTCGCCACCTCACCGTTCCTGATGACCGTTTCGCTGTCGTGCCGCGCGCGGTCACGATCTTCTTCGGGCATGAGTCGATATCCGAGCCCGGGCGGAGAAGATAACCACTCCTCCGACGTGTAGCCGAGCATCTTCTCGACATAGTCACTGATGAAAGTTGTTTTTGATGAGCCAGTGTCGGGATCGATCAGGGTTTCCCACGTGATGCCGGGAACGATGTTGATGATGTCGGTCAAGTGCCGGTGCTCGATCTCTACCAGACCGGCGAAGCGCTCGCGGTCGTGCTCGGCTCCTCTGCGCCGCCGGTATGCCACCCACAACCAGACCACGAGCAGCGCTTCGATGATGAGCGCGGCGAGCACTATGCCGCTCAACATCCCCGCGTCGAGCGTCACACCCGCCGCAGGGACCAGCGGCGAAAAACAGCACACAGAGAGAAGCGCTGCGTTAGAAGCGCGAAGTTTACGGGCTTTAAATGAGCAGGTACGAGGTCTCATCGCTCCACTCTATGGCCTGAGAACGCAACGGCTCCCTCGACATCACAGAGTGGCAAGTCTCACCTATCGGGGAGCAGAGTAAGGTGTCAACAGGCCGGTTTATTAAGCTTAAATTAACGCTTGCCACGAAATTGCACAATACAATTTTTTGGAGAGCGCCGGGGCCGTGAAGCTGTGCCTCACTTCCGGCGCTGAAAAAAAACGGGGGCGCATGATACGCTACGCGCCCCCTGAGAGCAGAGTTCGGTCGCGCGCCTTCTAGAAGGCCTCTCCCACTCCTATCGAAAGCGTCCGCCCTTCCCTGCCAAAAGCAATGTCCACCCGATAGTTGATATGGTTCTTCTTATCGAGCTTGAACCTGAGACCGGCCCCGCCACCCGGCAGCAGACCGTCCATGCGAAAATCGCTCCAGTTTCGAGCCACCCCGCCGACCCCTGCGAACCCGACGAAGCCCAGACGTTTCCGCCAGTCGATCCGATACTCCGCCTGCGCTGCAAACATCCGGCGGTTCTGGAACTCGCCCGTCGTGTAACCGCGCACGTCGCTATTGAAGCCATACAGGCAGAGGTCATAGAAAGGAACGCTGCCGTTGGCCGAGCAACCCATCGCGCGATAAGCGAAGACCTGTCGTTTCGCCACTTCACGAAATCCGTTATACGCGAGCTTGTAGCTCTGATATTCGCGCCGGCTTCCGACACTCTGATCGAAGAAGTCCGCCGTGAAGTCCAGTAGCGTCCCACGGGTCGGGTAGAAGGTGCTGTTGCGAGTGTCGCGCTGGAGATGCAGCCCCAGCGCCGCCGAGTTGGATTTCAGATCAATCTCGGGCACTTGAAAACCGCCGGGCCTCGGCTCGTTGTTAATGCTCGCCGCCAGTCGCCGGAATTGATAGCGCGGGCCGATAAAGGTGTGACGACCGATGTTGCGCATCAGCTCGCCGAAGAAAATCTCGCCGCTCAGGCTGAGGGGGACGACGACCGCCTCTCGGCCGGGGATGCGACCGATGCCGGAGAAATCAAGGTTCGCGCGCCCCTTCATCAACGCGATGGTCGTCTGATACTTGTTCTCCTTCAGATAGAGGCGTGTGCCCAGAGCGAGTGCGCGCGTGCCGTTGTTGGTGAATGCGCCTGCGGCTCCGACCCATGAGGGAGGCGAGACGGCATCCTCCTGATTAAACTTGAAAACATAACCGGCAATGAGGAATAGACCGGAGCCGAACGCCGGGCTCGAAATAGGAATCGGCGCGATGATGAATGAACCGCGCTTCTCCTGCTTCTCCTGCTTCTCCGCCTTCTCCTCCTTCTGTTCGTCCGGCTTAGCTTCCGGCTGGGCGGAGGAGTCCTGCTCCTGCTGTTTAGCGTCAGGAAGGCCCTGACTGAAAGCGGCGGAGCTATGTGTCATGACGGAGATGGCGATCAAAAGAGACGCGGCCAGCGCACGACGGACGGCGGCCTGAGGCGCGTAAAGATTTCCAGCGCGGGATAGTTCTCTATTGCTTCTGCCGAAAGCCATCGTCTGCCTCTTTCCTTTATCTCCGAGCACCGAACGTACACGACCGTTTCAACCATCCTTCTCAAGCGCGAGCCGCAGACGCCAATGATGTTCTGCTCATCTTGCCCCTTCACCGACGTCTGCGGGCTCGCGCGCCCTCTGAAGCCGCTCTCGCGCCACTCGGATCGGCCTCAGAAAAGAGCATCACATCCAATCCGTCAGGCTGTGGCTAACGCCTGCGTCCGCCTCCTCTGAAGCCGCCGCCTCTGCTGAACCCGCCGCCGCCTCTGCTGAAGTTGCCGCTTGAGCGATAGCTCCCGGCGTTGCCTCCGCTCCGGTTGCGATAGGAGCTGGAGTCCCTGGCGCGGCGCGCCCCGTCATTGCGGGCTGCTCGATCACGATTCAGCGAGTTAAGCGTCGAGCGATCCATCTGCCCCCCGGACTGGCCGAACCGCTCGCCTCTGGCGTTGTCTCTCTCCCTCTGCCTTGCGCTGTCATTCATCATCCGGTCGCGCACAGACTGGTCTGGTTTCTGCGCCGGGTTCCAGCTACCGTTATCCCACTTGTTCCAGTTGCCGTTCTGGTCGCGCCGGTACACGTTGCCGTCTCTTCCGGCATAGACGTTATCGCCGCGGTTGCCGACAAAGCCGCTGCCGTTCTCGCCCTTCCGGCGAACCATGGAGCCATTCTCGCCGCGAGTCACGCGCGTGGTGTTTCCGGTACTGCTGTTGGTGAAGCGTTTGGTGCTGGCCCACTGGTCGCCGCGCTGCACGTTGGTCGAGCCCCAGCTCCCGTAGACGCCGGAGCCCTGCCGCGTCGAAGCGTAAGTGCCGGTCCGAGAGTTATAAGCCTCGGCTGCGCCGCGCGCTCCGAACGGGCCGTAAGCGTAAGCGCCGCGCGCGTACGTGCCCGTGCTCGGGTTGTATCTGGCGCCGAAGCCGACGCCGCCGTACGGGCCGTTGATCCTCCCGGCAGTGCCGTATCTCCCGGTGTAAGGGTTGTACCAGGAGCCGTAGCCGTAGGTTCGCAACGGGGGATAGTAGATGGGGTAATAGCCGCCGTACCCGTAGTAGGGCGGGTAGTACCAGCCCGTGCCCCACATGGTGCAGCCCCACCCGATCATCATGCCTGTGTAGCCTGCGTAGGCGGCAAACTCCACCCAATCGTCGTTGCTGTCTTCATCTTCGACGGTCACGTAGGTGACGTTATACGCCGGAGAGCTGGGGGGAATCTGATATATCTCAGCGGGCACGGAGGTGGCG
Source organism: Acidobacteriota bacterium (assembly GCA_019247865.1). Classification (GTDB taxonomy): domain Bacteria; phylum Acidobacteriota; class Blastocatellia; order Pyrinomonadales; family Pyrinomonadaceae; genus JACMLC01. Next base: position 1,347 of record JAFBAJ010000323.1, on the reverse strand, counting down.
ACAGTCCACGGCCCGTTCGACTGGCTTGAAGTGAACCAGACGCCCTCGTAGCACATGAAGTACATGTCGCCCGACTTGACGATGTCCTTGTCCACATTGACGGCACGTGCGAGTTGCGTGCCTTCGATGGCCTGATACTGCGGATCGCCCTGATAGATCACGGCGGGCGCTTTCGTTTCACGTATGTTGACGTGCGCGGTCTGCGGCACACGCGCCAGCAGGACTGCTTCCGCCGCCTGTTGGGTTCCGGGCACGGAGGCCAGCACGCGCGAGCGTGGATGCTCAAGCGAAATGAGCTTGAAAGCCTCCGGCAGGGAGGGCGTCGCGAACTCCCAGTCCTTGAGGTTCGTCGTCTTGAACCACCTGCCCGCCACTAAGTAGTAAACCGGCCCATCCTTTCCCATGCGAAAGAGGTCGCTCTCGGTATTGCTCACCCAGAGCAGCCCCGTTCCGGGCACGGCCACGTAACGTGGCGCGCCGTCGAGCAGGATGAGCTCTGAGGGAGTTGTAGTGAAGAATACCGTCGGCGCGCTCGCGGCCGGCTTGCCCGGCAGATTTTCTCTGACCAGCTTCCAGTTGTCGTCCGCCGGCAGCTTCATAAAGCTCTCGGGCAATTTGCCGGCCGGCGACCACGGGCCTTTCAAATCGGCAGCCCTGAGCCACGTTGTGTCATGGCGCAGGTAGTACACGCCGGTCGCCGTGTGCTGAAAGAGATCCCAGTTGGTATTAACGGCAAACTTCAGATCGTTCTCTTTGATGGGACTCCAGATGGGGTCGCCATCCAGAGCGAGCATGATCGCGGGCGTCTGGCTGTAAAATATTTTCGGCGGATCGCTTTTCATGCCCTCGACGTTTTTCGGAACGATCTGGCTCTTGTCCACCTGCGCCAGCACGCGGTCGAGCGCGATGAAGCGATCCTCATCAGGAATGGCTTTATCAATCTCTGCGATCAATTCCTGAATCTGCTCTTTCTGAAGCGTGGGGAAATTCGTCTCCGTAATCTTGAGCGCGGAGAACTTGACCAGACGCTCGTCGAGCGCGACCTGCGTGTCCGTCTCGACCTTCAGCGTCCCGAGCGCCTGTTTGCGCATCCCCCTGGGCAGGTAGGAAGCGGCGGCGTAGGCGACCATGTGCTTCTGGTTTTCCCAGCTCGCAACCTGCGGCTGGTAGAGCACGACCTGGGCCTCGCTCGGCGTCGTGTAATCGCGCGGCCAGCCTCTGTCGCTCGGCGGCTGCGCAGCCGTGCGTGCGCTCCCGTCGGTCCTGGCCGACTGCGTCCGGCGGCTCGCGGCGCGGGCTCCGGTCGCATTGAAGAAGGATGAGCCGGGCGACAGGCCAACCAGCAGG
>JAFBAJ010000271.1 GCA_019247865.1 Acidobacteriota bacterium | reverse complement strand
GCGCGGACGCGTCTGCGTCCCGCTCTGCGCCGCAGTCTTAGGCAGACGCGAGCAGCCGTTGAGAGATGCTGTCCAGACGAGTGCCGCACAGAGCGCGCACGCCGCGAGGAGCGGGGCGGCAGGTCGCTGGGGCCATCGTGCGCGGCGCAGGCTATCCGGGGCAAAGTGCGAAAATCTTTGAAGCAAGCTGCTCCTCTCAATCAGGTATCGAATCATAAAGTGATGCGTGCGCGTGGTCAACAGAGAAGAGTGAGCGAAGCGTCCCGGCGCAGAGGAAACGCAGAGAATTGAATGTCAGAGACCACCGGCCTCGCTCCGAATTGGAGCGCGCACGCCGGATTGGTGTATACTTCGCCGCTCCTCTTTGTGCCGGACATTATCCATCAGCCATCAATTTTTTAGGAGATTAGCATGACACACAGACAGTACAAGTTGATCGCGGCGCTCCTGGCTCTGGCGGCCCTCACGGCTGCCGCGTGCAGCGGCGGCGCGGCCCAATCCGGAAACCAGAGCACGCCGACGCTGGCCTACAAGGCTCTCTATGAAGCGGTCAAGAAGAAAGACCCAGAGGCCATCAATAAAGTGCTCTCGACGGGCACGCAGGAGATGATGAAGACGTACGCGGGGATGCAGAAGAAGACGTACAACGAAGTCATCGAGAACGGTTTGACCGAGACGACCTTCGCGCCCAAGCTGCCGGAGTCGCGCAACGAGAAGATCACCGGCAACGTCGCCATCCTCGAAGTCAAGAACGAGAAGACAGGAGCCTGGGACGCGCTGCCTTTCGCCAAAGAGGACGGGCAGTGGAAGCTCGCCATCGACACCTATTTCCGCGGCACGATGTCGCCGAGCGGGCCGACCAATCCGGAGCATCCGGGCGAGCTGCCTCCGGGCGCACAGCCGGGCGTTCCTTCGGCCACGCCGCCCAACGGCAAACCGTCACTCAAGCAGGGGCCGCAACCCGGAACGCCGCTCGCGCCCGGCTCCGTGCCGCCCGCCGAACAGACACCCCCGCCCGCTCCGACCCAGAGCGGCAAGCCCAGCGCGCAACCGGAAAAGAGCAAAGGCATCAAGCCGCCGACACGCTAACAGAAGCGACGTGCGACGAGTGACGAGTGACGAGCTGCAGCAGTTTCCTGCTCGTCACTCGTCACTGCTTTCTTATGCATCAACTGGAGCATTTCACGGAGATCATCGCGGCTTACAGCCGTCACGGCTGGGAGCTGCGGCGCGTCCTGATGTGTGCGGAGACAAGGCTCGCTCTGGCGTCGTCCGGCTCTGAGCTGTGCGAGGGGCTCGCGCCGGAAGAGTCGAAGGTGGATGCACTGTGGTTTGCACGCGCTTCGCATGCCGGGCGCGAGGCCTGGGAGCTGCGCCTGGTCGGCGAAACTCCCTACGCGCTGTTTGAGACCTTCGAGGCGGATGAAGATGAAGAGGAACGAGAGGACGTGCGCCGCGAGATGCTGGCGCGGCTGGAGGAATACGCCGCGCGCAGTTAATCGTCGACCCCGATTTTCATTTCCAGCTCCATTCGCTCCGTGCCGCGTACGATGATGGTCTTGACCGTGCTGCGCGGCTTCGAGCGGTCAATGCGCTTGCCCAGCTCTTCGGGCGTGCGAATCGGGACGCCGCCGAACTCGATGATGATGTCGCCTTCCTGTAGGCCGGACAGGTCGGCCGGACGGTTCGTTCTGACATTGCCCACGTGCACGCCGTAAATGTTCGTGTTGGGCACGGGCACTCTTTCCAGACTCTCAATTCCCAGATAGCCGTCGGGAATGGCTTCGGCGATGCCGTCCAGGCGGTCGATCTCGTCCTCCGAGACGGTCGTCAGCATGGTCTTCTTCGTCTCGCCGTCGCGCGTGTAGATGACCTCGACGGTCTTGCCGATGGGCGTCGCGGCGATCTGGTTTCGCAGGTCGTCCTCGTTCGTGATGGCCTTGCCGTCAAAGCTCTTGACGATGTCGCCGCCGATCAGTCCGGCCTTGTCGGTCGGGCCGTCGGGCGTGGAGGCGGATTCGATCATCGCGCCGCTGTTGTTCTCGGCCGTCGAAAAGTCGCTCGCGCCGACTTTGGATTTCGGCGTGGCCGGAGCCGAGGCGTCAGAGCCGATCCTTATTTTGAGCGGCCTGATAAAGCTGCCGCCCGCCACCGAAGCGATGACGATGGAGAGGATCACCCACACGATCCAGTGCGGCCCTTTGCTCCGGCGCTTGCGCTTGCCGAGGGCGACGGAATTCGCGCCCACAGGCGAGATCGTGCCCCAGGGCT
>JAFBAJ010000440.1 GCA_019247865.1 Acidobacteriota bacterium | reverse complement strand
ACATGGTTTCAAAGGGCGGGCGCGTGACGGATTGTGTGGCGCTCATCGAAAGCCTCCTTCAGTTCTGGCAGTTACGCAGGACGACCGCCGTGTTCAGCCCCCCGTAACCACGTGCACAGCACAGCGCCGCGCCAATGTGTTTCGCCTGCGGCTCTGCGAACACGTGATTGAGGCCGAGCTGCGCATCAGGATTGGTCAGGTTCAAGGTCGGCAAAGCCACGCTATGCTGCATCATCAGGCAGGACCAGATCGCATCCACCGCCCCGGCTGCGCCCAGCGTGTGCCCGATCATGGACTTGGGGGCGCTGACGGTCGGCCCTCCATAGCCCTGACTGAAGACGGCATTGATGGCCCGCGCTTCCGCGACATCGGCGAGCGTTGTAGCCAAACCGTCGGCGCAGATGTGGTCGATGTCGGACGGCTCCATGCCCGCGCGTTCGACGGCCTGACTGAAACAGCGCGCGAGCTGCTCGCCGTCAGAGGACGCCTCGGCGTAATGAGCTGCATCGCAGTTGGTGGCGTAGCCGGAGACTTCTGCATAGATATGCGCACCACGCGCGACGGCGTGCTCCATCTCTTCGAGAACGAGCATCCCGCTGCCTTCGCCAAGCACCAATCCGCTGCGCGCGACATCGAACGGGCGATAGGCGAGCGTCGGGTCTGTGTTATGCGACGAGAGCAGTGAGGAGGTGTGATGAATCAGAAAAGCATAAGGCACGAGCGGGGCTTCAAAGCCGCCCGCGAAGACCACTTTGCAATGTCCCCGATTGACGGCCAGCGCGCCGAACGCGACCGCTTGCAGCCCGCCCGCACGGTCGCCCACGATGCTCTTGCCAAAGCCGCGGATGCCGGTTCCGATGCTCCATTGCCCCTGCGTGGCAGCGTAGAACCAGGCGATGGCCTGATAGGCGCTCACACGCTTGGAGCCGAGGAAAGCCTGCGCGTAGAGTTCCGGCTCAGCGAACTCCATGCCGCCGAAGATGTTGGCAAAATACATCCCGACATCGTTCGGGTCTTCCGCAGAGAGATCCAGCCCCGCATCTTTTGTCGCCAGATGACAGGCCGCGATCGCCATGTGGGTTGACCGGTCGGTCTGCTTGATGATCTTCGACGGCATATAGTCGGCGGCGTTGAAATCTTCCACGCGGCCGCCGACGCGGCAGGCGTAATTCTGCGCATTGAAATGCGTGATAGGCCCGATACGGCTTTCGCCTTTTAACGAATTGTCCCAGAAGGCTTGCTTGCCGATTCCGTTCGGGGCGACGATTCCGAGTCCGGTGATGACCACTCGCTTGTCACTCATCAGCTTGCTCCTCATAGCAGTGGCGCTCGCAACACAGAGAGCGCTCAGACAGATGCCGCCTGAAAGTCCGGCGACGCATACAGGATCGAAGAATGAATCCCGGAGAAGCCGCTGGCGTTACATTCGACGACGCGCAGCCGTGCCTCGCGCGGCTCATTCGGCACGTAATCCAGATCGCAATGCGGATCCGGGTTCTCATAATTAGCCGTCGGGGGAATGACGCTTTCGCGGATCGCGCACAGGCAGACGATTGATTCCAGCGCACTGGCCGCGCCGAGCGCGTGGCCGAGCACAGATTTGGTCGAGCTGATCGGAATCCGATAGGCGCGCTCACCGAAGACGGTCTTAAAAGCGGAAGTCTCGTTGAGGTCGTTCTGCTGCGTCGAGCTGCCATGCGCGTTGATGTAGTCAACCTCGTCCGCATTGATGCGCGCCTGCGCGAGGACGCGCCTCAGCGTGCGTGCGAGCGCGTCCCCGTCCGAAGGCAGCCCCGTCATGTGATACGCGTTGGAGAGGCTCGCGTAGCCGAGCACGCGCCCGTAGATGTTCGCGCCGCGCGCGCGCGCGTGCTCCTCTTCCTCAAGCACCAGCAGGCCGCATCCTTCGGCCAGCAGGAAACCGTCGCGCTCGCGGTCGAACGGCCGAGAGGCTTTGACCGGCTGGTCATTGCGTCTCGTCAGGCAACTGATGTTATCGAAGGCGGTCACGACAATCGGAGTCAGGGGAGCCTCCGAAGCTCCCGTAATCATGATGTCCGCCAATCCTGCGGCGATCATGTCCGAGGCCGTGCCGATGGCGTCCGCTCCGGCAGTGCAGCCCGTCGCCATCGTCGTGCAGACGCCCTTGAGGCCATGCGCCAGCGCCACCTCGCTGGAGACGGAGTGCGCCAGAAAGCCGCCGTAGAGATGCGGGTCGGCCTCGTCCGTCAGCAGCTCGACGGCCGACGGTTTGCCGCCGCCGTTACGCAGGCAGACCTGATTGAAGACGCGCTCCATAAAGGCCACGCCTC
>JAFBAJ010000481.1 GCA_019247865.1 Acidobacteriota bacterium | reverse complement strand
TCAAAGTTGTAGAGGTTTTCGGTCTTGATGAAGTCGAAGCCGGCTTCGCCGACGCGCGCTAAGAGGGAAGCGATCTGCGCGTGCGTGACGGCGCTGCCTTCGGCGTCGGCCATGAAGCGGCAGCTCCAGTGATCCGAGCAGAAGGTTTCCGCGTGGCCGCCCGGCCAGACCTTGACGCCGCGATTGCTGATGACGTTGAGCTTGAGTCCTTCGCCCGATGTCGCGCTCAGAGCCTCGCCCAGCTCGTTGGCCGTCCCCGCGCTCCAATCCAGAAAGACATCCACGCCGACCAGCTCTTTGTTGACCGACTCGCTCGTCGTGCTGCGGCTCGTGAAAGCCTCAGCGCTTCCGGCGCTGTATCTGACGGCCTTCAATTTTTCAGGCTGCTGCCCGAGGCGCTGGACGACGGCCTCCGCGAACTCGCGCGTCCCGACCTTCTCCGTGCTCACGCCCTCGACGTAGATGTCGTAGGTGTGCACGCCGTCCTCTATAGTGCGCAGCCATGCGTTGTGCGCACGCTCGGCCACGTCCTGCTGGCCGATGTGGACGAGCATCATAATCGCGCCCAGAAAGAGGCCCGAAGGATTCGCCATGTTCTGTCCCGCGCGGCGCGGCGCAGAGCCGTGTATGGCCTCGAACATTGCGACGTTGTCGCCGATGTTGGCTGAGCCAGCGAGGCCGACCGAGCCCGCGATCTGCGCGGCCACGTCCGAGAGAATGTCGCCGTAGAGGTTCGGCATCACGACGACATCGAAGGCTTCGGGCGTGTCGGCGAGCTTGGCCGCGCCGATGTCCACGATCCAGTGCTCGTTCTCGATCTCCGGATAATCTTTGGCGATCTCGTCGAAGACCTTATGAAAGAGGCCGTCGGTCAGCTTCATGATGTTGTCTTTGGTGAAGCAGGTGACCTTCTTGCGATTGCTGCGGCGCGCGTACTCGAAAGCATAGCGCACGATCTTCTCCGAGCCCGGACGCGAGATGAGCTTTAAGCACTGCATGACCTGCGCGGTCTGCCGGTGCTCGATGCCGCCGTAGAGGTCTTCCTCGTTCTCGCGGACGATGACGACATCCATCGCCGGATGTTTGGTGTCGATGAACGGATGATAAGAGACGCAGGGGCGCACGTTGGCGTAGAGGCCGAGCGTCTTGCGCACCGTCACGTTGAGGCTCTTGAAGCCTCCGCCCTGCGGCGTCGTGATCGGAGCCTTGAGAAAAACTTTGGTGCGCCGCAGGCTCTCCCACGAACTCGGCTCGATGCCCGCGGAGTTGCCCGCCAGATAAACCTTTTCGCCGATATCAATCGTCTCGATCTCAAGCTGCGCGCCCGCCGCTTCGAGAATGTGCAGCGTGGCCGCCATGATCTCCGGGCCGATGCCGTCGCCGTGCGCGACCGTGATAGGAACTTTTTGCGCCATGAATAGAGAGAACCTTTCTATAGTCTGCTTCTCATGTGTTGCTGTCGGAGCTTTAGGTTGATGCCGAGATATAACACTGAAATCGGGACGAAGACAAATGGCGCGGGCGGCATCAGCGAGTGATGCCTGCGAACGGCGGCTGGCACATCCTGCAATCGACCGCAGGATTTCGCGGACTGACCTTAGGCACGAACGTAGACGTGCCGGTCGAAGCGGGTTATCTCCCTTAGCTCTCAGGGTCGGCTGAGCGCGGAGCGGAGTCTCAAGTCAGGGCTGCTTGAGGCTCCGCTCGCGGCAAGTTGTGGATGCGATGAGAGGGGACAGTATGGAAAAGAGCAGAACGACGGAAATCATCATCAAGACCTAAGAGCTTTTCGTGATCCGCCAATCCGGCGCGCAGCGGCGCGAGCTCTTACAGCGCGTCGATCTTCGCCGCGAGGATGAAGTCGCTCTCGCTGAGGCCGTCGATCTTGTGCGTCCAGAGCGTGATCTCGGCGTAGCCCCAGCCGAAGCAGATGTCCGGGTGGTGGCCCTGCTGTTCGGCCAGCTCTCCGACGCGCGCGATGAACTCCTGCGCGGAGAGAAAATCTTTGAACTCATAGCGCTTGCGCAGGTGATGCTCATCGACGACCTCCCACCCGCTCAGCTCCTGCAAAAATTCCCTGATCTCATCACCGCGCAGCGGCGGCATCCCGCCGCGACACGGCACGCACTCGCGGCTCGCTAAATCGCTCATCGTCTTCTCCTTCACTTCAATTCTACACCAACAGCTCAACCCTTTGCGCGCTTTCGTCTTATCTGGTGGTGACCTGAATTCAACTCTCTGCGCTTGCTCTGCGTAAACTCTGCGCCTCTGCGTTGAGTGTTTGCCAATATCATCTCAACGCAGAGACGCAGAGAAGTCGCTGAGAGACACAGAGAAAAACAAGTTAGGACACTACTTCTTATCTTAACGACTTGGCGTGAAACGTTGAGGGTTCGCGCCAAGGCGCAAACAAAGAAAGACTCAAGGACGCGAAGGAGTTGAGCGCTATTCTTATCTTGACGCTTTGCCTGGCATACGCGATGCTCTTGCTGTGATGAACCCGGCTCAGAAAATCTTAAAGCCTTTGCGCGAGATGGTGCGTGCGACGACCATCATCGAATCGGTGCGTCTCTCTGAGCGGCTGGGCGTGCGGGTCACGCTGGCGAGCGAGACCTTGCAGCACACCGGCAGCTTCAAGTTCCGCGCGGCCTACAACGTGGCTTCGCAGGTGCCGCAGCAGGAGATCATCGCGGCCTCTTCCGGCAACTTCGGACAGGCGATGGCCTACGCGTGCGGCCTGCTCGGCAAGCGCTGCCTGATCGTCATGCCGCACACCTCCGCGCGCGTCAAGATCGATGCCGTGCGCGAGTACGGCGGCGAAGTCGACCTGACGGACGTCAACGTCAAGAGCCGCGCGGCACGCGTCGCGGAGCTGGCGCGCGAACACACGGACGCTTACATCGCCAACGCCTACGACGACCCGCTCGTGATTCAGGGCAACGCGAGTCTGGGCGAAGAGCTGGCCGCGCACGAAGAGAAGTTTGACGCAGTCATCGCGCCGGTCGGCGGCGGCGGGCTGACCTCCGGCCTCGTCACGGGACTGCGCGCGTGTGGGAGCGCCGTACGCGTCTTCGGCGCAGAGCCGCAGATGGCGAACGACGCCGCGCGCTCACTGCGTGCCGGACACATTATCGCCAACGAGTACGAGCCGCAGTCCATCGCCGACGGCGCGCGCACGCCGAGCCTCGGACAACACAACTGGGCGATCCTGCGCGAGGGCCTGGCGGGCATCCATGAAGTGCCGGAAGAGAAGATCAGAGAGGCCGTGCGCCTGCTCTTCACCTACGCCAACCTCAAGGCCGAGCCGACGGGCGCGCTCTCCGTCGCGGCCCTGCTCACAGCGCCCGCAGCCTTCCGCGACCTGTCCGTCTGCTGCGTCATCAGCGGCGGCAACGTGGACGTGGATGTCTATCGAGAGATTCTGAAGGGATAAATTTCTGGCTCGATTAATGAAAGTTCATGTATCTTTAACGGGCTTTGGTCTTAGGTCTTTGGCCTTAGATCAAAGTCCTAAGGCCAAAGACCCAAGACCGTTTTTAAGAATATGAACACAAGTCAGATGGAAGAGTCGCTTGATCTGCTGCCGGAGCTGGCCGAGCAGCTCGTGCAGGACTTGCCGTTCGAGCGGCTGGAAAAGCTTGAGACGATCTTGAAGGGCGTGCTGCGCGCAAACCTGCGCGGGCGCGTGTCGGGCGAGGTCGCGCGACGGGTCGCTTTGTTTCAGCAGGAGACGGGACTGCTCTGCAAGTACAAGCCCTACGCGATCAAGTGCGCGAGCCCGCTCGGCTACTCCATCTTCCTCCAGAACGCAGGGCAGGGCTTCAGCTTCCAGCGCCACGTCACGCACAAGACGGAGGTCTTTCACATCCTCGACGTGCAGCCCGGCGGCTACGTCTTCATCTGCGATTTCGAGGACTGGGGAAAGTGTTACGATCAGGATTCTTTCGCCGCGTGGCTGGCGGGCGAGGCCGATGAGAGGTACGACCGTTTTCGCTACCAGCCGCAGCCGGGCGATGTCTTCACGATCAAGGAGCTGGGCATCGTTCACACGGTCATCGGGTGCGTGCTCGAAGAGTTTGCGACCGTCTCGACGGACATGGTTGACCGCCTGCACGATCAGAACGAGCGTGGCGAGATTCCCAGGCAGTTCAATCGTCTCTACGTGAAGGAGCATCTGGCTCGGCTCACTCTGCCGACGCACAGCCGCGCGGTCAACAACTGCTCGCCCGACGAGCCCGAGATCGAAGAGCTTCACGCGCAGGAGATCAACGGCGGCCACCTGACGGAGCTGGCGCGCACCTCGCTCGTCGCGTCGCGTTACGTCATCGAGCCAGGTCGTGCCAGCGACCTCTTCATCGACCGCGAGCGCGCCGCCTCGCTCTACATCGCGGAGGGCGCGGGGCGCGTCATCATCGCCGACGAAGCGGAAGCTTTGCGCACCTCGCCGCCTTCACTCGCCGTCTCAGCCGGAGACGCGCTGCTGGTCCCGGCCGGGCTTCATTACGGCTTCGTCAACGAAGACGCCGTCCCTTTAAAACTGTCCGAGCAGAGAATCTCTCTCGACATCGCCTTTCCTTAAATCGCATCTTTCAAGTGAGGTCTGTGTCTCCCATGACTGTTCACGAAAAGCTCAAGGAGCTGGAAGATAGAGTCGCCGCGTCGGCTCACACGGACGCAAACCCTCGGCAGGTGGATGCGCTCAACGAGCTGGCGTGGGAGCTCAAGTACGCGGATTCGAGACGCGCGCTCGACCTGAGCCGGCAGGCGCGCGAGCTCTCCGAGGGCCTGATGTATCTCAAGGGCATGGCCTATGCCCTGCGCAACAGCGCCGCGTGCCACTGGTCGTTTGCCTCTTACGACGCGGCGCTCTCGGACGCGCTCGAAGCTCTGCGTCTCTTCGAAGAGACGGGCGACGACTTCGGCCGCGCGCACGCAATGAACGTCGTCGGCAACGTACACGAGCGTCTGGGCAATCACTCCATCGCGCTTGAGTTTCATCGCAAGAGCCTGCACATCCGGCAGGAGCTGAAAGACATCGAAGGCGCTTCGACCTCGCTCAATAACCTGGGCAACGTCTATAACAGCTTCGGCGAATACGCGAACGCGCTCAATAACTATCTCGAATCCCTGCGGCTCTGCGAAGAGATAGACCACAAGCTCGGCGTCAGCCGCGCGCTCAACAACATCGGCTACATCTACACGCGCCTCGAAGACTGGGACAAGGCTTTAGACCACCTGCAACGCGCACTCATTCTGAAACAGGAGATCAAAGACCGGCAGAACGAAGGGTTAGTCCTAATCCACATCGGCAACGTGCACGAGTGTCGCGGCGACTACGCGAACGCGCTCGAATACTACACGCGCGGGCTGAAGATCACGCAGGATGTCGGCGACCGGCAGAACGAAGCGGCGGCGTTGAACGACATCGGCAACGTCTATCAGGAGCTGCGTGATTATCAGAAGGCCCTCAGCTACTACACGCAGAGCCTCCAGCTCGCCGTGGCGGTCGGCATCAAGTATTACGAGATCAAGGCGCTGATCAATCTCGGCGCGATGCTGTCCAAACTCGGCGACATGCGTCAGGCCGTCGAGCATCTGGTCCGGGCGCTCGCCATCTCCGAAGAGATCAAGTCGAACGACCTCATCTACCGCGCGCACCAGGCGCTCTCCGAAGCCTACGAGGCGCAGGGCAATCTGGGCTCGGCGCTCAAACACCAGAAGGCTTTTCATCGCTCGCGCGAGCAGGTCTTCAGCGAAGATTCCGCGAACAGGATCAAGAGCGTCGTCATTCAAACGGAGGTCGAAAAGTCGCAGCGCGAGGCCGAGATCTACCGGCTCAAAAACGTCGAGCTGGCGCGCGCCTACGCAGACCTCCGCGACGCCAACGAGCAGAAATCGGAGCTGGTCGAACAGCTCAGGGAGCAGGCCGTGGTGCTCGACCGGCAGACTAAAGAGGACGCGCTGACGGGCCTCTTTAATCGCCGCCACTTCGACGCGCAGCTCGCGCAGGAATTCAGCCGCGCGCGCCGCTTCAAGCGCGACCTGACCGTCGTCATGGCCGACATCGACCACTTCAAGCGGGTCAACGACTGCTGCTCGCATCAGACGGGCGACGAGGTCATCAAAGCGGTCGGCCAGATTCTGCGCGAGACCTGCCGGATGATAGATGTCGTCGCGCGTTACGGCGGCGAGGAGTTCGTCCTGCTCCTCATCGAAACGCCCGCCGAGAATGCCTTGATTCTCTGCGAGAAGATTCGCGCCGCCGTCGAGGCGCACGACTGGCGCAAGCTCCACCCGCAGCTCGGAAACGTGACCGTGAGCCTCGGCCTCTCCGACGACCTCGCGGTCGAGAATCCGTCGCTGATGCTGGCGGCGGCCGACGCCAAATTGTATGAGGCCAAGCGCGGCGGCCGGAACCGCGTCTGCTCCTGAGCAGCGAGGGCTAACAGTTTCGCGCAAAGGCGCAAAGGCGCAAAGAAAAGCTACATTCTCTTTCTTTGCGCCTTTGCGCCTTTGCGCGAGATTCTTGTGTTTGATTTCTCAAATTGACTTTGCCCTCGTAATCGGCTAAAAGTTCCTTCGCTTTAGAAATCGTCTACAGTTTTACGCATTCGATTCGCATTCCGAAGTTACCGAAACATGAAGATCTGCGCTTCTTTCGCTCTTGAATGAGAGGCGTCTTTTGCTGCTCTGCCGTGAAGCTGTACCTACGCGCGGGCAGGTGCTAAACATAAGGAATCACCAATTCCCCTTGAAGAAAGAGAAGAAACCATAATGAATAAGAAAGCTTTACTCGGCCTTGTCGCGGGCCTGCTCCTGACCGGAGCCTGCGCGTCAACCACGAACACCAATACCGCCAACAGCAATAACTCGAACGCGGCCAACCGCAACACCGCGACGACGACGGCGACCGCCACGCCGACCCCGGCCGGCTCGCCCGCCGCCAATGCCCCCGCGCCCGCCGGA
>JAFBAJ010000743.1 GCA_019247865.1 Acidobacteriota bacterium | reverse complement strand
CCAAACAGCTGCTTCTGAGGGAGCCAAACAGCTCGCTTCTGACGGAGCTGCAATTCTCGCTGCGATAGATGATGAGAGGCCGCGCGAGGAACCTGTTATCGTCTATTGCTCTCACGCTTCGGACAGCTTCAGACCGTGTCGGCTTTGACGATCTCCGGGTGCGTCGTGTTGATGGTGCGCTTGCCGCCGCCGAACCAGAGGCGGATGGAGTCTAAGAGGATGATCACGGCCGCCAGCATCAGGATCGCCGTCAGGAAGACGTTGATGTAGCCCTGTGTCGCCGTCTCCGGTTTCTGTGCGAGCGGCCAGAAGTTGTCCGTGATGGACTTCCATCCGGCGACGAGCGTCGTGATGGAAACGAAGGAGAGCGGCGCGATGGTGACCCAACTGTAACGTGCGCGGCCCATGTTGATGATGACGGTCGTGGCGACGCAGAGCGCGACCGACGCGAGCAGTTGATTGGCGATGCCGAACATCGGCCAGATGGTCGAGATCGAGCCGGACCAGATAAAGGCCGCCCAACCGCTGACGACCAGCAGCGTCGTGATCAGAGAGCCGGGCAGCCAGTTCGGCTCCTCCAGCTTTTTATAGACGCGCCCGCCGAACTCTCCGACCAGAAAACGCCCGACGCGCGTTCCCGTGTCAATCGTCGTCAGGATAAAGAGCGCCTCGAACATGATGGCGAAGTGATACCAGTACTTCATCAGGCCGCTGAGGAAGGGAATCGCGTCGAAGATCTTGGCGATGCCGAGCGCGAGCGTCACCGCGCCGCCCGTGCGCCCGCGCACCTTCTCGCCCGATTCGGCTTCGAGCCGGTCGAGCTCCTGCGGCTTCATGTTGAAGCCCTCGGCCGTGTGCGTGTCCACCATCTGCACGTAAGCAGCCTTCTGCGCGTCCGTCTTCTGCGGCGTGTTGATGGCGAAATAGTCGCCCGGAAAGAGCGAGGTCGCGGCGATCAAAGCCACCACGCCCACCACGCCTTCCATCAGCATCCCGCCGTAGCCGATCATCCGCGTGTCCGTCTCTCTGGCGATCATCTTAGGCGTCGTCCCCGAAGAGATCAGCGCGTGAAAGCCGCTGATCGCGCCGCACGCGATGGTGATAAAGACGAAGGGATAAACCTTGCCCGGAATGACCGGACCGCCGCCCGCTACGAACGGCGTCACGGCCGGCATCTGCAAGTGCGGCGCGACGAAGATCACGCCGAGAATCAGAAAAGCGACCGTCCCGATCTTTAAGTACGAAGAGAGATAGTCGCGCGGGCAGAGCAGCATCCACACCGGCAGCACAGAGGCTATGAAACCGTAAGCCGCCATCAGAATGATGATCGTGTTGCGCGAGAGCGTGAAGGCCGGAGCAAAGCTCGAATCATGTATCCGCCCGCCGAGCCAGACCGCAAAGAGCAGGCCGATGACGCCGATGATGCTCGCCTCCACGATCTTCCCTTTGCGAAAGCGGTACATGTAAAGCCCCATCAGGAGCGCGAGCGGGATCGTAAATCCCACCGTAAAAGTTCCCCACGCCGACTCTGCCAGCGCGTTGACGACGACGAGGCCGAGCCCGGCCAGCGCGATGACGACGATAAACAGAATCGCGATGCCCGCGACGAGTCCCGACAACGGGCTGATCTCCGTGCGCGCGATCTCGGCCAGAGACTTCCCTCGCCGCCGCACGCTCGCCGCGAGAATCATAAAGTCATGCACCGCGCCGCCCAGACAGACGCCGATGACGAGCCACAACAGGCCCGGCAGAAAACCGAACTGCGCCGCCAGCACAGGCCCGACCAGCGGCCCCGCCCCGGAGATCGCCGCGAAGTGATGGCCGAACAGCACCCACTTGTTCGTCGGGTAATAGTTGTGGCCGTCGTACATCGTCTGCGACGGCACCGGGCGCGTGTCGTCCAAGACTAAAACCTTCGCCGCGATGAAGGCCGAATAGTAGCGATACGCGATGGCGATGACGCACAACGCGCCGATGATGATGGGTAGTGCACTCATGTTTTAGCTCTGCTGATATGTTGTCAGGGCCGCCCGTCGGAAGCTTCACGCTTCTCATAGCGCCGGAACACTGTGTCCAGAGATTCAACGACACGACGGCATTCGTCGACGGTCGCTTGGGGAAAAATATATCCCTCGCTCACAGTCACGAAGATGCTCTCTTTGTCAGTAAAATATATTGGCACGAGGTGCTCGTGATAACAGACTGAGGATTGCTCCCACCGCTCAAAGCTGAAGTCGGCCCCCGGCTCCGGCCTGTACTTGCAGGCTTCCCGCTCCCGTTTGAGGCGCGCGTAGTCATCCTTCGTCACCTTAGGAACCACGCGCAGCTTAATGGAGTAAAAATCTTTCCAACCGTGCTCTCGCACAAACTTTTCAAAGGCCGCTTCGTCTGATCTATCAGCGAGGTCCATATTAAACCCGTTATAGAACAACACCTTTTCTCTGCGCGTGTAGGTAAAGACCTCTCCGTCTCTGGAAAAATCCCAGCCGTCGGGCGTATGCGCCCGCAGCTTTCTTTCCATCTCAGAGAAACGGTCGTCACGGACGGAAGCCAAGTCCGGCTGGCGAGTTGAGACGACGGTGTTCGGTGTGGACGAAGTGAGCTTCAACCACAGCAGCGCAGAGGCGACGCCGACCGTGAAGGTCAGCAGGGCGATCAGCAATCTACAGCTATGCTTCATCATGCCACTTTCATCCTATCTCGCGGCTGGGTTTTGAGATTCGTGATAATGCGCGCCGCGCCACGTGTTGCCCTGTTTGACGTAGACCATCGTGACCTTGCCCGTGTAGCTCGAAGGCTGGCCGTCGTACGTGCCGCTGATGGATTCATTATAAGTCAACACGGCCACATCGCCATACACCTGCACCTGCGGGTTGTACATCTGAAAGTCAACGAGCTTCCAGTGCTCGACCAACTGCTCGAACTTAGGCATCAGGTTGGCTTTGTGGTCCAAGTAAGGATTCGAGGGCAGGAACTCGGTGAAATCCTCCGCCCAGTAGTCCGCATAAAAAGCCTTGTCCTTACGCTGCCAGGCGGCGAACGAAGCCTTCTCGCGCGCGATGATCTCATTGGCGACGGCCTGCCTGCGCGCCGCGTCGCCCGTGCCGCGCGCCGTCAGGTTCAGATTGCCGCCGACTGCAATGAAGAGGAGAAAAACAGCGAGCTTGAAGCGTCTGCGCATGAGGCTCCTTTCAAAAGCTGGTCTTAGGTCTTTGGTCTTTGGCCTTTGCACGCTGTTCAAGTTTGAGTGAGACATCAAAGACCAAAGACCAAAGACCAAAGACCTATTCATTAAGCAGCGTTTCCGTGATGTTGATATTTCGTTCGCCGAGAGCCGCGACGAACTCACGTGGCGGGATGCAGCGCTCCTGCGGCGTCGCTCCGCGCATCAGCGTCTCACCGCGCGCCATCATCTGCGCGATGATCGAAGCAGGGAAGGCCGTCGTCCGCATCATCGCACTGAGGCCCGTGCGCTCGTCGAAATAATCAATGATGTCATAACGCAGCACGGCGCGCTCCGACTCCGGCGCGCCGCTGTGCTCCATGCCCTGTAGGATGACATCGCGGAACATGTGCGTCTCTGCTTCCGCTTCACTTATCTGGCCGACATCTATCAGCTGCTGCACGAGCTGGTCTGCCTTCGACTTTAAGCGTCCGCGAAACTCCAGCCGGATGAGCACCGCGTCCGGTTCATCCGCGGGGAGGTGGCGCACGAGCATCTCGCCCAGGACTCTGCGGGGCGCGACGCGCGCGCCGTCCAAGTCGATTGCCTCACTGCTCGTCAGACCCAGCTCGATCATCGTCCTGAATCTTTCGCAGTGGCCGGGATAGCGTATCGTCTTGTAGTCCAGCTCGCGCACACGACCGTTGAAAGTGTCCGGCAGCGTGGAGGTGCCGCCCGAAGTCTGAAAGGCTTCCATCTCTCCGAACGGGCCTGGGAACTCCAGCCGCTCCAGCTCCGTCATCGAATCGATCTCGACGATCTTGCCGTCGCGAATCACGCGCGCACGCTCGACGTATTCGTTGATCAGGCCCTCGACGGAAAAGACGATCTGATAATCGAGCGGCGGCTTCGGCGTTTGCGGCAGCCCGCCGACGCGTATGTGCAGCTCTTCCAGTTCGTCGAAGCGCGCCGCGCCGTGCGCCGCCAGCACGGAGACCATGCCGGGCGCAAGGCCGCAGTCGGGGATGATGTTGATGCCCGCCGCACGCGCCTCCGCATCCAGCGCCAGCTCCGCGTCCACGACCGAATTGTTGCCGCCGAGATCGCAGAAGTTGACGCGCGCCT
>JAFBAJ010000378.1 GCA_019247865.1 Acidobacteriota bacterium | reverse complement strand
CGATGCAGACGAGCGTGTCGCGCCGCTGTCGCGCGCTAGCCAGCATCTCCGAGCCCGGCAGTTCCGTCGGGTTCAGGGCGTGCACATCCGGGTCCAGCCTCTGCTCGACATTCGTGCGGCGCATGAGCGTGGCGGCGAGCCCGGCGAGGGCGATGATGATGACGGCCGCGACCAGCAGCTTGCGCGTGCGCGGATGCGAAAACCCAAAAGCGCTCTCTTCCACAGGCGCGGCGCTGCTTACTGTGGCGAGACGTGCGGCGGCTGCGGCGGCGGCTGCGCGCGCGGCTTCACGGCGGGCCAACTCGCTCGCGCTCCGGCGGACGATGGCCGATTGCAGACGCAGCCGGGCTCCGAGCAGATGGTTCGAGACGTAGAGCATCGCGTCCTTGCGCGCAGTGTGTCCTGGAGCCGCGCTCATGATCTCGCGCAAGTTTCCCTCAGCGGCCTGCATCTCGCCAAACAATCCCGCGAGACGCGTTTCGAGTTGAGAGGGAAGCGCGTCGCCCTGCGCCGTCAATTCAAAGCAGAGCAGGTCATCTGCGCGCAGGATCAGGTCGAGCGCGCGCCGGCGCGGGTCTGCCTGCGTGGCCTGTGCCGTCGCGTCCTCCTCTTCTGCGAGGGGTTCGAGAAAGACATTGAGGTCGAGCGCGCAGGCTTCTGGCGAGCGTCCCGGCTTGAGATAGCTCTCGACCAGCTCCCTGTTCTCAGCCGTCTCCGACAGCTCCTGCAAGCTCTCCGGCGTGGTGAGCCTGACGACCTCTTCTGCGGCTGCCGCGTCAGATTCCGCAGCGGCTTCCGTGGGCTCTCCGTCGGCCGCGCAGGCGATGTTGAGCAAGCGCATGATGCGCTCCAGGCGCTTGCGCGTGACTTCGTCGCCGCGATCATCCGCCTGCAACTCGTCCAGAGCGTGCGCCAGATGGCCGAGCGCGTTGGGCGAAGTGTCGCTGAAAATTTCCGGCAGCTCGATGCCGACCTCCGGCTCGCCGCTGATCTGCCCGCTCTCTTCTTCGAGCAGCGCGGAGAATTTATTTCCGGCGACGATGTTGCATTCGATCACGGCGGCGGTCACCACCGGGTTGAAGAAGAGCTCGCCCAGTCCGCTCTTGAAGGCGCGCAGGCGATTGAAGATGTCGCGCGCGATGAGGTCTTCAAAGTGGCTCACGCCCTCGGCCTCGGCGATAAAATTATCCAGCTCTTCAACCGCGCGTGCGACCGCCTGCGTTGACGGCAGATCCATCTCTGCGCGCGTGCTCTCATCCCACTTCGCGCAGAGCTCCGCGAGACGTGCGGCGAGGTCTGCGCGGTTCAGGCGCAGCGCGCGGCGGTTGTGCTCCGCGGCGACGGTGAAGAGGCGCGTGATCGCCAGATCGTACTTACACTGCACGAGGCCGACGTGCGGGCAGCGGCGATAGAAGCGCGCCAGCGCGGCGAATGCCTGACGGTCGAGCGCGCCGTCCGTGCGCTCGCAGAAGCGGCGCAGGCTGTGCGCCATAATGCTCTCGTCGCGTTTGAAGATGTCCATCCGCCATGCGTAAAGCTCGTCCATGAGGCTGCTCTGCGCCTCTCCGATGAGCATCGCGTCCGAGTCGTGTATCGCCTGATTGAGCGCGCGCATCGTCCGGTTGATGGACGCCACGTTGTACGGCTCTGGCGTACAGCCGAGCACCGAATGCTCGACGCCGATCAGGACGCGCTCGGTCGTCTGCATCGCCTTCACTTCATCGACCGCCCAGCGGAGTCTCTGCGCGGCCTCGCGTGCGGCGCGTTGTTCGATGGTCTCGACCTCGGTTGACATAAAAAATTACTTCTCCTGACTTTAATTTTGAGGACGCTTGAGAGAGAGGTTCAGATGACGACGGATGCCGGGCTCTGCGTCGAGCTCGATCATCAGCGGAGCGTTGGTCGCGCCGGACGTGTCTGAGGCGCGCAGCTCAAGACTTCCGGCGGGCAGGTTGCGCAGGATGTACGCGCCGCCGCGTCCCGTCACGGCTTCGACGCGTCCGGCCACGACGCGCGCGCCCTCGACGGCTTCGTCACGTTGCGGGTCGAACTGGCCGTCGCCGTCCACGTCTACAAAGACGACGCCCGAGACGGCGCGTTGAGCCACGACCGCGACATCCAGATATGTGCCTCGCAACGGCACGACCTTGAGCGTCCAGGAGGTCACGGCTGGCGGTTGATAGTCCGGCGGCAGGCTCTCCAGATCAAGCTCCAGCAGGTAAGAGCCGGGCGCGAGATTGCGAAACTCGTACTCGCCGTCGGCGGTGACGATTTGAGTCCGGCCCGCTTCCGGCGACGCCGCCGCATCGGCCGGGCGCAAACGCATACGCACGCCTGCTACGCCGGGCTCGTTTTTCATCTCGGGGTGCTCGGCCAACGAGAGGTTGTTAAAGACGCGACCGCCGATGAAGCCGAAGTTCGAGACGCCGAAGCCGACTTCGACGGTGTCGCGCGGCGCAACCGTGATCTGCTGCTCCGTCGGCGTGCTGGCGCGCAGCTCTACGCCCAGCTCGTCCGCGTTGAGCGAGACGCTGTGCGAACCTTGCGTGACGGACGAGAAGCGGAAGCGTCCCTGCGCGTCCGTCTCAATCGTGCGGCCGGAGTCCAACTGAATTTTGGCGTGTGCGAGGCCGGGCTCGTCCGGGTCGTCCACGCCGTTACTGTTGAGGTCGTAAAAGACTCTGCCCTTGACGCGGCCGCGGTCGAGCCCGAGCAGCCGCGTGAACTGAAAGCCGCCGCCCGAAGCCGCGCCGAAGCGATGCACGTAAGAGAAGGTCAGCATCCCTGTCGCGCCCGTCGTGTAGCTCGGCCCGCCTTCGCCCATGATGAAGGCGCGCGACGCTGTGACGCTGACAGAGTTGGCCGCGTCGAGCCGCGCCGTCATGCTCAGAGAAGTGTGAAAGCTGCGCACCGCGCGGTCGGCGATCTCGCCACTGCTGTAACGCGTCTCGGCCGTCAGAGCGTAACGCGAGAAGGCTCCCTGAAGCCGCAGTCCGGCCTCCGCGCGACGCGTCTGCGGAGCTTCGACTCCGTTCAGAAATTGCCCGAGCGTGTCCCTGTACTGCGAGAGGAAACGCGCCGGATCGGCCTCGAACACGCGGCGCACAGGGACCGGCAGCAGGTCCGGATTTTGCAGCACGAGGCTCGCCAGCGAAGAGTTGTTGCTCGCGTAGTTGAGAAACGCGCTCGCCGTCCAACGTTCCCAGGAACGGCTCAGCTCGTTCTGCAACTCAAAGCCGCGCTCCATCTCGTCGCCCGCGTGCCCGTCGCGGCTCAGCGTATATCGCGCCTCAAAATTGTTGCTCCAGCGATTAGCAAAGCGCGTGCTGTACGAAGCCGTCAGGCTGCGCGTTTGCAGGTCGAGATCGAACTTGCCGCTGCCGCCGGTCCTGAGTTGCTGCTCTGCATAACGAAGGCCCAGATTGGATTCTCTGCTCAGACGAAAGCTGATGCCTCCCTGCAAGGTCGAGTTGCTGAGCGTCACTGTGCGCGAGCCTGCGTCCGCCTGCACCGGACGCGTGCGGCTGTAGCTGACAGAGCCGCTGAAGCGTGTTGACGGCAGCCAGAGGAGCGTGGCGGCATAGCTCACGCGCCCGCCCGGCTGCGCGCCGATGCCGATGAGCGGCGAGCCGCGATCAAGTCGCGCGGCTTCACCCGTGAAGTTGAACGCCCCGCGCCGCAACGCCAGCGCCCCGCGCCAGGACAATCCGCCCTCCGCGTAATTCACCTCGGCCTCCGCCTTCGTGTCCTCGTTCGGCATGTAACGCGCATCCGCCTGCCAGACCATCCCGCCCCTGCCTGCTGCCTGACGCGCTCCAGACGAGGCGACGAAGAAACCTCCGCGCACGCGGAAGCCATTCTTTTCAGACACGAGCGGCACGAGCGCGCCGAAGACGCGACCGCTCTGCCCGCCGAAGAGCTTCAGCGGCGGACGAGCCATGCCCGCGAAAACCTCCAGGCCGCGCAGCCGCGAATCCGTTGTCGAAACCAGATGCAGGCCGCGCAGTGAGTAGCCGTTGAAACTGAGCTGCGAGATGTCCAGCTCACTGTCGAGCAGGTCCAGCTCGATGCCCGGCGCGCTCACGCCGAGCGAGAGCTGGTTGAGGCCGAAGCTTGAGGCCGCGTATGGATATGACAACTCCTGCTTGCGTCCGAAAAACTTGAAGAGGTCGCTGCTGACCCGCAGCGTCCGACCGGCGGAGAGCTTCTGCTGGTACTCTATGTGCTGATTGAGCAGCGCGCCCGCGCCGCCGAAGGGAGGCGAAAGGGAGACCAGGTACGAGCCGGAGATGGGCGAGGACGCGCTGGCCTGCGCGGTCGCGGCTGCTCGCTGAGCTTCGAACGGATTGGTCAGCGGATGACCGATGACTTCGACGAGGAGCGTGCGCCGCCCGCGCGGCGTCATCGCGATGACCATCGTTTCGCCGAAATCGATCCCCTTCAAACGCAGCGTCGTCCCGCCGATGACCTCCGCCGAGACCGTCGCTTCGTCCACCACCGTCACCGCGCCGATGGGCTCGTCCAGCCGCACGTCGCGCGCCTCGCGCACGAAGAGCGTGACGCGCGGCACGAGCGAGCGCGACCCGGCGATGCCCTTAGGAGCTTCGCTCTCAGCATCGACGGAGCTTTGCGCG
>JAFBAJ010000051.1 GCA_019247865.1 Acidobacteriota bacterium | reverse complement strand
CATCTCCGCCATCTCGTCGAAGATGGCGATCTTCCATTGGCCGTCCTCGCGGACGAAGGGCACGGTGTCCCACTTGTCCATCTTTTCATCCTTCATTTCGAGCGTGGCCTTGTCGCCCTCTATCTTCTCGTTGCGCATCTCCGGCTGATTGGCGGGCGCGTCCTTAATCATCTCTTTCAGCGACTCGTCCACCGTCTTGTTATCTTTGGCCGCCGCTTTCTCCATCGCCGAGAGAGACTTTTTGGACATCGAGCGCTTGATGCCTTCCGTGTCGTTACCCTTGGCCGCCTCATAAAAGGTCTTCATCGCGGCGGTCGGCGAGGAGTAGTCGCCTTTGCCGCTCGTCGTCGCCGCCGCATTCTTATTGGCGGCGCTGCCGGAGTTGGAGGTCGCGTTCGTGTTGTTCGCGTTGTTGGTATTGTTGCTGTTGCCTGTGCCCTTATTGCAGGCCGTCAGCGCGAGCGCGGAGAGTGCGAGAGCGGCCACCAGCCGCGTCAACTGTTTTGTCTTCAAGAGAGGCTCCTTCGGAATATTCGTGTGAAATTGAAAGCAGGTGGAGTATACATGAGTCCGCGCAAATAGCTGATGCCGAAACGGCCTGCTCGCGCCGGGGCGCAAAGCTACAAATTCTGCCCTCCGTCTGCTACTATGGCGTCCGCATTTCAAACCCCACGCGAGCTGTTGCGGGACTTCCAACGGACACAAGGAGAGAGACTGTGAGACACGAGCTGAGAACGGAACGCGAGCTGTCGCTCGATTTTCTGCGGGTCTGCGAGGCGGCAGCCATCGCTTCGGCGCGCACGATGGGACAGGGCGATCGGAAATATTCAGACCACGTCGCCGTCGAAGCGATGCGCGAAGTGATGGACACGGTGCCCATGCGCGGGCGCATCGTCATCGGCGAGGGCGAGCGCGACGAGGCTCCGATGCTCTACATCGGCGAGGCGGTCGGCGGCGGAGGCGTGGAGGAAGATGTGCTCAACGAGTTTCCAGAAGTCGACATCGCCGTGGATCCGCTCGAAGGCACGAACCTCTGCGCGCTCGGAGCCAACAACGCCATCGCCGTGCTCGCGGCGGCGGAGCGCGGCGGCCTCCTCAATGCGCCCGACATCTACATGGACAAGATCGTCGTCGGCCCTTCCTCGCGCGGCGTGGTCGATATTGACGCGCCCGTCAGAGATAATCTGAAGAACATCGCGCGCCGCCTCGGGCGCGACATCGAAGATCTGACGGTCATCGTCCTCGACCGCTCGCGCCACAAAAAGCTCATCAACGACGTGCGCGAAGCGGGGGCGCGTATCCGTCTCATCTCGGACGGAGACCTCTCGGCGGGCATCTCGGCGGCGGTCGCGGGCACGAACATACACGCCCTGATGGGCATCGGCGGCGCGCCCGAAGGCGTCATCACGGCCGCCGCGATGAAGTGCCTCAACGGCGAGATCCAGGCGCGGCTCGTCTTCGACCCGGAACGGCTCGGCGTGGACCAGGACAAAGTTCCCGCAAGAGAAGAGGTCATCGGCCGTCTCAAAGAGATGGGCATCAACGACCCGGATAAGGTTTACGACACGGACGATCTCGCGCCGGGCAAGAAGATCATCTTCGCGGCGACGGGCGTCACGGACGGTGCGCTCCTGCGCGGCGTCCGCTTCTTCGGTTCCGGCAAACGCACGCACTCGCTCGTCATGACCACGGAGTCCAAGCACATACGCTTCGTGGACACGGTGCACGTCGAGGGCGGGCCGGACGCTGTGATTAGATTTTAAGACGGTCTTGGGTCTTTGGACTTTGGACTTTGATGTCCCAATTACCTTGAATTATTTCACTCAATGATGAGTCGTGTGCAAAGACCAAAGCCCTAAGTCCGAAGACCAAAATTGAATGATGTCAGCCAGTGAGTACATTCCGCAGTCTGCCGCGCCGGAGCCTTTGCGCCGGGCGCAGGTGCTGGCGTGGGGCGCGCTGGCGGCGTTGATGCTGGTCTGGATGGCTTTGATCGTGGGCGCGCCGTTCGCGGAAGCGCATGGCTACGTCGCGTTCGCGCAGGTCATCTACAAAGCTTTTGACCCGCTCTGTCATCAGCTCTCGGAACGCTCCTTTCATCTCGAAGGACATCCCTTCGCCGTCTGCGCGCGCTGCACGGGCCTCTATGCGGGCCTCACGGCGGGCATCATCTTCTATCCGCTCGCGCGGTCGCTGCGGCGCACGGACGCGCCCTCGCTCGTCTGGCTGGTGTTGGCCGCCATTCCGATCTCGGTGGATTGGTCGCTCGGATTTTTCGGCATCTGGGCGAACACGCATCTCTCAAGATTTTTGACGGGCGCGCTGTTGGGCGTGACGGGCGCGCTCTTCATCGTGCCGGGCCTGATGGACATGCTGCGCTACTTCAAGCACGGCGTGCCGGAAGCGAGGCGCGAGCCGGAGGCGGCGCGCGCGGTCGTTCCCGCACGCATCGCGCCGAGCGATTACGGCTCGCCGTCGAGCCGCATCTGAAGATTTAAACGCTTAGTAGTGTCCTAAACTGTTTTTCTCTGCGACACCTCAGCGAATTCTCTGCGCCTCTGCGTTGAGATGATGCTGCACCATACTCACCGCAGAGGCGCAGAGTTCGCGCAGAGCAAGCGCAGAGAGTTGAATTTAGGTCACCACCAAACGCTTTCCGTCCTTTTACCTTTGCATCCAATAGGGTACAATCTCGCGTCTTAAAGGTGGGCAGCGCGGGATGCTTCTCGGAGAGAAGCGTAAGGCGCTGCTCGTTCTATGTGTGGTGCGGGGCGGATGCCAGAGCGCGTAGTGCTTCCGGCCTCGTCTGTTTTAGCTTGAAGAAATGTTTGCTGCCCGCGCTGGCTTTCGGCTTTAGCAATACTGATATGTCCTTCCATATGCTCGCCGCTTTGATCCCGACGACCGAAGAGCTGCTGAAGAATTATCTGGAAGTCATCGAAAAGACCTCCGGCAACATCAGCCCGCTCTACCGGCTCGACGCCTTTGATTACACGATCCTGATCGTCTATTTCGGCATCCTCGGCATCCTCGCCATCTACGGCGGATACCGCGTCAAGCAGGTGATAGACTTCTGGCGTTATCGCAAGCTCAAGCCGCAGCCAAAGGCGCGCTTTGCCGAAGGCGAGCTGCCGTTTATCACCGTGCAGCTCCCGCTCTTTAACGAGATGTACGTCGTCGAGCGGCTGCTGAAAGCCATCACGGAGATCGACTACCCGCGCGAGCGTTTCGAGATACAGGTCCTGGACGATTCGACCGACGAGACGGTCAAGCTCGCGGACGCGACCGTCGCGGCTTATGCCGCCAAAGGCTTTGACATACATTACATACACCGGACTGACCGGACCGGCTTCAAGGCCGGCGCGCTGGAGAACGGCCTCAAGACCGCGAAGGGCGAGCTGGTCGCCATCTTCGACGCGGACTTCGTGCCTAAGCCGGATTGTTTGCGCAAGCTGGTGGACTACTTCACAGACCCGCTCGTCGGGTGCGCGCAGATGCGCTGGTCGCACATCAACGGCGGCTATAACCTGCTGACGCGCCTCCAGACCATCATGCTCGACGGCCATTTCGTGGTCGAGCAGACGGTCAGAAATCGCACGGGCGGCTTCTTTAACTTCAACGGCACGGCGGGCATCTGGCGTCGCAAA
>JAFBAJ010000010.1 GCA_019247865.1 Acidobacteriota bacterium | reverse complement strand
GGCGCGCAAGCAGGTGTACAGGAGGCGCGCGGGCGCGCTGCGTTACTGGCTGCTGGCACACGTCTACCTGGGCGTCATCGCGGGGGTGCTGCTCCTGCTGCATGGCGGGCGGACGACGGGAGGCGTGCTGACTTCGCTCCTCATGGTCGCATTCGATCTGGTGATCCTGTCCGGGCTCCTGGGCCTCGCCTGTTACGTCATCGTCCCGCGCATCATGACGAGCATAGAGGGCGACCCGCTCCTCATCGAAGACCTGGAGCTGCGGCGCGACGAGCTGCGCGCGACGCTCGCCGAAACAGGAGCCGGAGAGCCTGTGCTGCACCGGCTGATCGAAGGGAAAGTGAGCAGGCGTTTTCTCTCGCTCACGTATCTCCTGCGGCAGTACGTGCGGCGCGAAGAGCTGACGGACATGCTGGCCGACGCGCGCGCGGAGTTCAGGGAGGAGGCGAAGGGATTGGCGGATGCGGAATCACGCCGCGTCCTGATCGAAGCCATCGAGACGGCTGCGACGCTGCGGCGTGTGGATGCGCTCATCTACCTGCACCGGCTGCTCAAGGTCTGGCTCGCGCCGCACGTCGTCTCGACCTCGATCATGCTGGCCCTGATGCTCGTCCATATCATTCAGGTCATCTTTTTTGCTGTGCGATAAACGTCTGAGCTGAAGTGGAAAAGAGTTCCCCCACATTCATCATCACGCGTGAGGATCAGGTCGTCGACCCGGTCACGCTTAGGACGCAGGCATTGCGGGTCGGGCGTGAGCCGGACTGCGAGGTGCTGCTCAACCATCCGACCGTCTCGCGCCTACACGCGGGCATCAACGAAGTCGAGGGCCGCTTCTATCTCATCAACCTCAGCCAGTCGCATCCGGTCACACTCAACGGCAGGCTGGTCGAGTTCAACGAACCGGACGCTCTGGCCGACGGGGATGTCGCGCAGATCGGCCCCTTCTTTCTGCACATGAGCCGTGCGGGTGAAGAGCTCAACATACACGTGCTCTTCCAGGTCGCGGCGGCCATCACGCCGGAGTCCGGCGCGAGCGACGAAGTGACCGAGCAGCCGGAGCCCGCGCAGGCTCCGCTGAAGGTGGCGGACGCGCTCAAAGAGTTCTGGGACAAGCGCACGCGCGACAAGGCCGCGAGGCCGTCGCCGCTGCATCCGCGACAACCGCCGCTGCCGGGCAAGGCGCGGTTCAGTTGGAAGCCGACCAGAGACCTCCTGCGCCCCTGGCCGCGCTCGGTCTTCGTCTGGGCAGCAGTGATCCTCGGCGCGCTCTCCGTCGCGGCCGCGCTCCTGTACGCCAGAGCCTTCTCACCGCGCCCGCTCTCGGAGCCGCACGCGCGCGCTTCGCTCGCACACAAAGACAGTGTCTCGGCGATTGCGAAGCAGGCGAACGCTGGCTCGTGCACGAGCTGTCACACGCTCGGCGGCAAGATGGAGGCGAACTGCTCTTCGTGCCATCAGACGGAAGCCTTCGCTTCAGACCTCTCCGGCATACAGGCGCACGCGGACGCAGGCATCGGCTGCATCTCCTGTCACGCGGAGCATCAGGGCGCGGATTTTCTTCCGGCCACAGCGGCGCTCAACGCGTGCGCGAAATGCCACACTGACGGCAACCGGAATCTCTATCATGGACGGCGCGTGTTCACGCCGCACGGAGGCACGGTCGGTTATCCGGTCGTGAATGGTGTGTGGAGATGGAAGGGCCTGAGCGAGGCCGAGTGGCAGCAGAAGCCGGATGCTGCGAACGAGTTGATGAAGCGTGCGCGCGTCCGCCTGAACGGCGAGACCGAAGAGCAGTGGCGGAGCAGGCAGTTTCACGCGCTCCATGTGCAGCGCGTGCTCGTGCGCGACCTGGGCCTCAAGGGCAACGCAGAGGGCGAGATGTCCTGCTCCAGTTGCCACAAATCTTTCGCCCCGCTCGACCGCACGACTCCGGCGACGACCTGCGCCGCTTGTCATAACTTCGACAACCGGGCCGCGCCCACAGCCAACTGCTCATCGTGCCACGTCCAGCACATCAAAGAGCCCGGACACTGGAACCCGAAACTTCTCGCGTTTAAATTGAAGGAGGAACAGAGATGAGGTTCACCGCAGAGGCGCAGAGAGTCGCAGAGGAGACGCAGAGAAAACAATTCAAGCCTCTGCGTCATCTCTGCGACTCTCTGCGCCTCTGCGGTGAAAGGTTCTTTTTCGTCAGATGATTAAATGAAAAGTTCTCAGCTCGTCGTCACCATCTCTCTGCTGCTGCTCCTGCTGGGCATCAGCCTGTTCTCCGAGCCACACTTCG
>JAFBAJ010000341.1 GCA_019247865.1 Acidobacteriota bacterium | reverse complement strand
CGCAGAGGCGCAGAGTTCACGCAGAGCAAGCGCAGAGAGTTGAATTCAGGACACCATCAAATTTTGAGGCTGACTCTCACTTCGTCTTACGACTTTTCGCCTGCCGTTTTTTGAAAGCCCGCTCGCCGCCGGTTTCGCCGACGTGGCCGCCGTCCGTCTGCGCCGGGATCGAAGGCGTGTTCGAGCGCGGCGTGGCGGCGTCCCCCGTCAGGTGTTGCCTGGATTTGTCGGCGAACATCTTGTTGGCAGCTTTGCGCCGCCCGCTCAGAGCCGGAGTCTCGGCCTTCGCCTTGCGGCTCTCTTTGGCATTGACGCTCCGCGCGTCGCCCATCTCCTGCCCGCGCGGCGTGGCCGGAAGACCCGCCTTGCGCTGCCCCTTTTTGGTTGCCATCTCCCTGTTCCCCTTTTCGATTTTTTACTTTGCCTGAATGTTACGCGCGAGCGCCCACTTGAGCGCGGGCGGCGTCGCGAGCGTCGTGATGATGACCATGATGACGACCGCGCTGAAGATGCTTGCATTGATGACGGGCTGTCTCAAGCCCTGCGCGTCGGGCAGCATGAGCGTCGCGCCGATGCCCGCAAAAATCAAGCCGACCTCGCCGCGCGGAATCATCCCGAAGCCGATGGCGACGCGATTCAGCCCGCGCTCGACCACACCCAGAGAGCAGAGCTGCTTGCCCGCGATTGCCGCCACTGTCAGCAGCAGCGCGAAGCCCAGCACCTCCGGACGCGCGAACGCGCGCAGGTCCACCTTGATGCCCATGAGCACGAAGAAGATAGGCGCGAGCAGTCCGCTGACGGGCCGCAGCAGCTCTTCCAGATCGCGCTTCTCGTGCTTAGGAACTTTTTCGAAATGCACTTCGTCGAGCAGGAGCCCGGCCGCAAAGGCTCCGACGATCTCTGCGAGCCCGACCTGTCGCGCGAGCCACGCGAGCAGAAAGCAGAAGGCCAGCGAGAGCGCCAGCAGCACGCCGCGGCTCTCGAAGCGGCCGATGCCGCCGAGCAGTCGCGGCACGAGCAGGTGTCCGACGACCATCGCGCCGAAGAGAAAGAGCAGCGCCTTGCACGCGATCCAGATGATGCCCCACGTCGAAAGGTCGCCGCCCGTCTGCGCCGCGCCGATGGCTCCCGTCACGACGGCCAGAATCAGGAGCCCGAGCACGTCGTCGATCACCGCCGCGCCGAGAATGATGCGCGCCTCGCGCGCCTTGAGCCGTCCCAGGTCTTTGAGGACGCGCGCCGTGATGCCGACGCTCGTCGCGCACAGGGTCGCGCCGATGAAGATGTGCGCGAGGCGCGCTTCGCCCGGAATAAACCAGGCCGCCACGCCCCAGCCCAGAAAGAAGGGCGCGATGACGCCGACTGTTGCGACCAGCAGCGAAGACCAGCCGACCTCCAGCATCTCTTTGAGATTCGATTCGAGCCCGACCTCGAAGAGCAGTATGATGACGCCGATCTCCGCCAGCGCGGCGATGACCACATCCGTCTTGAGCGGCTCGGCCACACTCCATCCGGCGAGCGCCAGGTTGCCGAGCACGATGCCGCCCAGTAGCTCGCCCAGCACGGCCGGTTGCCCGAGCCGCTCAAAGATCTCGCCGCAGATTTTGGCGACCAGCCAGATCACAGCGATGCCCGCCAGCACGAACGGATTCAGACCGTGCGGCGCGACAGCTCCCTCCGCATCGCCCGCGACGATGGCCGCCCTAAGAGGCGGAGCCGCCAGCAACACGACGGTCAACACGGCGCAACCCCTCATGGCTCCGGCTCTCATCGGTGTTCTGCTTATCTGCCCGGACATTTTAACATTTCCTCAGCTCGATTAAAGCAGGTTCGCGCAAAGGCGCAAAGACGCAAAGGAAAACAGCATGTCTTTCTTTGCGTCTTTGCGCCTTTGCGCGAACCTGCTTTAAAAGCGCTTCAAGCTTCGCGGACGTGCAGCGGAGCGGGCTCTGTCTGCCCTGCGCCCGCGCCTTCGATGAGCGGCGGGGGCGGGGGCGGGTTCGAGACGAGGCGTTCGAGCGTCGCTTCGAGCGCTTCGCTGATGCGCGAGACGGGCACGATCTCAAGCTCGCGGCGCACGTCTTCGGGAATGTCTTCCGTGTCGGCTTCGTTGCGCGCGGGGAGCACGATGCGGCGGATGCCTGCGCGATGCGCGGCCAGCACCTTCTCCTTGATGCCGCCGACCGGAAAGACGAGGCCGGAGAGAGTGATCTCGCCCGTCATCGACGTGTCCGGGCGCACGCGCCGCCCTGTAAAGAGCGAGGCCAGCGCCGAAGCCATCGTCACGCCCGCGCTCGGCCCGTCTTTGGGGATCGCGCCCGCAGGCACGTGCAGGTGTATGCCGAAGCCTTTGAACATCTCCGGCTTGATGTCGAACTCCGCCGCGTGCGCCCAGAGATACGAGAGCGCGGCGCGCGCAGATTCCTGCATCACCGCGCCGAGCTGTCCAGTCAGCGTCAGACCTGAGCCGCCCGGCAAAAGCGTCGCCTCGATGAACAGGACTTCGCCGCCCATCTCAGTCCAAGCCATGCCGGTCGCCACGCCCGCCGGCAGCTCCTTGCGCGCCTCCTCCGGATAGAAACGGGGCGCGCCCAGATATTCTTTGATGTCGGGCGCGTCCACTGTGATCTTTTCCGTCTCGCCCTGCGCGACCTTCAAAGCTGCTTTGCGCACGACGCTGCCGATGGTGCGCTCCATCTGGCGCACGCCAGCCTCGCGCGTGTAGCGCGCCGCGATGAGCGTGATGGCCGCATCCGTAATTTCGAACTGCTCCGGCTTGAGGCCGTTCTCTCTGACCTGTCGCGGGACGAGATACTGCCGCGCGATGTGTAGCTTCTCCTGATCGGAATAGCCCGCGAGCGAGATGATCTCCATGCGGTCGCGAAGTGGCGGCGGAATCGGCGCGA
>JAFBAJ010000811.1 GCA_019247865.1 Acidobacteriota bacterium | reverse complement strand
GCTGCCAATGAAATGCTAACGCGGATAAGATCCAACTCTTTCTGATTAGCGTTTATCAGCGCGAATCCGTGGCTACTCTTTTGCTCGCGCAGCCAGCTTTTCGACCCACTCGGCGTTGGCGTTCATCAGCGGCAGGAAGGCTTCGCGCGGCGCGCGGTTTTCGACGCGCATGTTGTCGTCAGTGTTGATGACGGCTCCCGCAATCACCTCATCCAAAGCTCTCTCGTCGCAGACGTACCACGCAAGCACGTCTTCAACTCCATTGATGTTGACGCGCGCGAGTTCCCTCTTCACGCGCTCGTCCGCGAGGCGTTCGTTGAGGTGTGTGAACGTGAGCGGCGTCCGGCTGCCGACGAGGATCAAATCCTTGCCGCGCGCCGCGCCGCCGACGCGAAAGAGCATGACGTGCGGAAAGACGCTCCGGTACGTCGCCAGCACCGTGCGCAGGTTCTCGGTCGAGAGCTGGTAGATCTGCACCCACTGCACGAAGACTCCGTCATCCGACAGACGCCTGCCCGCGAGCTCGAAAAATTCTCGCGTGAAGAGATTGGCGACGCCCGGCACCCACGGGTGGCTCGGCTCGCTGACGATGATGTCGTAGCGCGCCTCCGTGACGTGCAGGTACGTCCGCGCGTCGTCGATGATGAGGCGCAGGCGCGCGTCTTCGAGCGGCCGGTTGTTGACGTGATTGAAATACTGCGAAGCTTCGCGCGTCACCGGCTCAAGCTCGACGCACTCCAGACTCTTGAGCTGTGATTGCAGGATCGAGCCGGTGCTGACGCCAGAGGCATATCCCACCATGAGTCCCCTTTCGAGTCGCGGCGCGAGCAGCGTCGGCAGGACTCCGACCATGACCTGCGTCGGCATGTCGTCTCTGTCCGAAGCGTTCGTGCGCCCGTTGATCGCTAAGGAACGGATGCCCCAGTCTTCGCGCACCGAAACGGTCGCCGTCGGCCCTTCCCTGTAAAAGAGCAGGCGGTTCGTCGCCGGGCTGAAGACTCTGTTTTCGCTTTCGGCAACGCTCCCCTGAGATTTGGCGAGGACGCGCACCAGGCCGTCATACGCGCCGATGGAGAGCGCGCCGAGATTCAAAGGCGGCGCGAGAAAGAAGAGCGCGCCGAGCAGCACAGCGGTCGCGCCTGCTTTCAGACTCCGATAGAGGTCTCTGTCCGCACCTGCGCGCGCGGGCGTGTAAGCAGCCCCCGCGACCAGCAGGCAGAGCGCCGCGGCGACCAGAATCGTCAGGCGCGTCGAGCCCTTAGGAATCAGCAGAAAGCCCGCGCTGAACGCGCCCGCAATCGCGCCGAGCGTGTTCACGGCATAGCTTCTGCCGACGAGCCGCACGGACTCTCCCGCCCAGACCAGCACGAGCGGCATCACCGTGCCCATCAGCAGCGCCGGGACGAGCAGCAGCACGGCCGCCGCCAGAGCCTGCAAAGCCAGCAGGCCGAGCCACGAATTGATCTTGAGATTGATGCCCAGATTGATGAGCAGCGTCGGCGTCTGATTCGCGGCCCACAAACTGACGACGAGGCTCGCCGCGATCAGCAGCTCGACGCACAGGATAATCCGGCGCAGGTTGCCGTAGCTTCTCTTTCGTCCGACGACATACGCGCCGCACGCGAGTCCGATCAGAAAGAGCGCGACCACGATGCTGAAAGCATACGTGCTGGAACCGATGACCATCGTCAGCACGCGCGTCCACGCGACCTGCGTGCTGATGGTCACGAAGCCGGAGACGAAGGCGCACCACAGCCAGAACCGCCCATTGTCAGCATTGTCGGCCGGGACATCAGCAACAGCACGCCCTTCATGCTCCTGCGTAGCATGAAGCAGCTTCTCTTGCTCTGCTTCCACAACCTCCTTCGCGCCTCTACTGTCGAGCAGCCACGCGGCGACGCCGATCAGAATATTGACGCACGCCGCCGTCCAGATCGTCGCGTGCACGCCGTAGCCCGGCAGCAGCACGAAGCCAGCGATGAGCGTCCCGATGATGGCTCCGAAGAGATTGCAGGTATAGAGCCGCGCGACCGAGGTCGCCCCTTGCGCACGCGAGCGCAGCACGGCGGCCGAGAGCACCGGCAGCGTGGCTCCCATGAGCGTCGTCGGCACGAGCAACACCGCGCCTGAGAGCACGAACCGCCACACGTTGAAAGCGTAATAGCCCGGATGGAACTGGTTCCAGATCAGCACGTAGAGGCCGTCCACCAGCCGGAACAGCAAAGGCACGGCGAGCGCGTAGAGCGCGATACAGACTTCCATCAAACCGTACGCGCGCAACGGCCGCCGGATTCTGTCGGCGAAGCGCCCGGCGCACGCGCTGCCGAGCGCGAGGCCGCCCATGAAGGCCGCGAGCACAGCGCTCACGGCGAACGTCGTCGCGCCGAAGACGAGCCCCAGCAGCCGCGCCCACAGAATTTCGTAGATCAACCCGGTCGCGCCCGAGAGCACGAAGCAGACGCCGATCAGCCACACGCTCGCCCGCGAATATGTGTCGAGGCGAGCACGCTCGCCCGCCTCAGCATAGGTAGTTGCCATTCGGTTAATAATTAAAAAGTCTTCGTTCGGGGTGTGCCTTCGCCCGCCAGTTGTTCGCAGGGGTCCGGATCGTTACGCGTGCCGTAGTTCTGCACTTCGGAAAAGAACCAGTTGTTGTTCTCCCAGTTGGCCTCGATGACAGCGAACTTCCAGACCTTCGCTCCGTTCTCAAGCCATTGTCCGCAGCCGAGCACAGCCCACTGCTTCTGCTCCGGGCCTATCTCTCTGAAATCAACTTTGTATGCCGTGAATCCGAGCAGAGGCAGTCTGAGATCGGAA
>JAFBAJ010000335.1 GCA_019247865.1 Acidobacteriota bacterium | reverse complement strand
CAGTGCTTCGGGGCGAGGCGGGCAGCCGGGGATGTATACGTCCACAGGGATGCAGCGATCCACGCCCTGCATGGTGGAATAGGAATCGAAGGGGCCGCCGGTCGAGGCGCACGCGCCCATCGCCATCGCCCACTTAGGCTCCGGCATCTGTTCGTAGACGCGGCGCACGACCGGCCCCATCTTCAGCGTCACAGTGCCCGCGATGATGATCAGATCGCTCTGCCGCGGAGAGGGACGAAAGACGCCCGCGCCGAAGCGGTCTATGTCAAAGCGTCCCGCGCCCGTCGCGATCATCTCGATGGCGCAGCAGGCGAGACCGAACGTCATCGGCCACAGCGCAGACTTGCGCGCCCAGTTGACCACCGGCGCGCCGATGTCCATCGCCTTCGCGCCCACACTGCGCCGCACAGAGTTGATGATCGAATCAACCGTCGTCAGAACGAATCCCTCTTCATGTTCAGCCATAGGTTTTGATTAGGCCCATTCCAGAGCGCCTTTGCGCCAGGCGTAGTAGTAGCCGACGATCAGGATGCCGATGAAGACGAACATCTCGATGAGGGCAAATTTGGTGAAAGAGAAATCGTCGCCCATGAAGATGATCGCCCAGGGCAGCAGGAAGATCGTTTCGACATCGAAGATCAGAAAGAGCATCGCCACGATGTAGTAACGAACGGTAAAGCGGTCGTGCGCCTCCGTCACGGGATCTATGCCGCACTCGTAGGGCCGCATCTTCGCCTTGCTGTAGAGCATCGGGCGCACGAAGCGTCCGAGCACGATGGGCAGCACCGGGAAGACGAGCGCGAAGACGAAAAAGATCATCACCGGCCAGTAGGCCGTGATCGGACTGCCGACGCTTTGCGCCGCAGTCGTTTGCAAGATCATCGCACTGAGCATGTCGTTTGAGTTCCCCTCAAAAGGTGCGTCGCGGGCTTTCCGTATAACTTGCAGGCAGTCTATGCATCACACAAACGGTTGTCAAATTTTTCTTTAATGCGACTGCCCTGTGAGCTGTGCGACGGCGTGCGGAAGCACGTCCCTGATGACCGCGAAGCTCTCGCGCACGCCTTTGGGCGAGCCGGGCAGGTTGACGATCAGGGCTTCGGAGCGGATGCCGCAGACGCCGCGTGAGAGCATGGCCGTGGGCGTCTGCTTTAATGTCTCAAGGCGCATCGCCTCGGCCAGGCCGGGAGCTTCCTTCTGAATCACAGCGCGCGTCGCCTCCGGCGTATTGTCGCGCGGACTAAAGCCCGTCCCGCCGGTCGTGACGATCAAATTCACATCGGGACGGTCGGCATACACACGCAGCTTTTCGGCCAGCGGCTCCGGATCATCCGGCAGAATTTCAGCCGCGACGATCTCCGCTCCGCTCTCTCTTAAAAGCTCGGTCAAAACTCTTCCCGACACGTCCTCGCGCTCGCCGCTTGCCGAACGGTCGCTGACGGTAATCACCACGGCCTTGAGCTGGACATTCATCATCCTGCCCACTCACTTATATCTGGCGTGCTCTTTCAGCCAGCAGCGATCCATCACGACGAGGAGGCCCGCATCAACTGCGCGCTGGGCTGCGGCGCGGTCGATCACGCCCTCCTGGAGCCAGACGGCTTTGGCTCCGAGCCTGATCGCGTCGTCAACCACTTCGCCCGCCGCGTCGGAGCGGCGAAAGACATCGACGAGGTCTATCCGGCCGGGCACTTCATCCAGCGTGCCATAAGATTTTTCGCCGAAGACCTCTCTCTCGTTCGGGTTGACTGGAATCACTTTGTAGCCCTGCTTGCGCATGTAACCGGCGACGCCGTGCGAGGCGCGCATCGGGCTCGAAGACAATCCGACGACGGCGATGGTGCGGCATTCGTCCAGGATTCGCTTGATGGTTGCTTGGCTGTTGATCTCCATTTGGTTCCTTTTGAAATTTTAACCCACCGGGCTGCTCAGCGCGTGCAGCTCCTGCAATGAGCGGACGGCGAGCTGCTGGTTACTGCTGCGCGCTGTGATGGCTTCGACGATGGCCTGCGCGCCGGTCATCGTCGTCACGCAGGGCACGCCGTATTGCAGGGCCGCGCGGCGGATGGCCTGCTCGTCGAAGTGCGAGACGCGCCCCAGCGGCGTGTTGATGATGAGCGCGATCTCGCCGCGCTTGATGTGATCGACGATGTTCGGGCGGCCTTCGTTGACCTTGAAGACGTTCTCGACCTTGAGGCCGACTTCGCGCAGGCGCGCGGACGTGCCGAAGGTTGCGACGAGATTAAAACCGAGGTGCGTCAGTTTGCGCGCGAGGATGACGGCCTGCCCCTTGTCCGCTTCGTTGACGCTGATGAAAGCCGTGCCGTTCAGAGGCAGCTCCAGCCCCGCGCCCTGCATGGCCTTGCCGTAGGCTTCGCCGAAAGAATCGCCGACGCCCATCACCTCGCCGGTCGAGTGCATCTCGGGACTCAGAATCGGGTCCACGCCCGGAAACTTGACGAAGGGAAAGACCGGCGACTTGATGAAGAAGCGATTGACAGACAACTCCGGCGGAAGACCAAAAGAGGCGAGCGGGCGACCGGCCATGACCTGCGCGGCGATGCTCGCTAAGGGCACGCCCGTCGCTTTCGAGACGAAAGGCACAGTGCGCGAGGCTCTCGGATTGACTTCGAGCACGTAGACGCGGTCGTCCTTGATGGCGAACTGAATGTTCATCAGGCCGCAGACGGCGAGCGCACGCGCCAGCTCGCGCGTGTAATGCTGCATCGTCTCAAGGTGTTCCGGCTGGATGCGGACGGGCGGCAGGACGCAGGACGAATCGCCCGAATGAATGCCAGCCTCTTCGATGTGCTCCTGAATCCCGGCGATGACGCAGGCGGACTCGTCTGCTAAAGCATCGACATCGAACTCTGCCGCGCGCTCCAGGAACTTATCGATCAGGATCGGGCGTTCGGGCGAGGCTTCGACCGCCGTCCGCATGTATTCGTCGAGGCTCTGTTCGTCGTAGACAATAGCCATCGCGCGACCGCCGAGCACGTAGGACGGGCGCACCAGGACCGGATAACCGATTCGCTGTGCGATCTCGCGCGCCTCTTCAGCCGAAACAGCGGTGCCGTTTTCGGGCTGCGGGATACCGAGTTCCGTCAGCAGCGCGCCGAAGCGTTTGCGATCTTCCGCGAGATCAATCGAGTCGGGCGAAGTGCCGATGATGGGCACGCCCGCTTCGTGCAGGCGCATCGCGAGGTTCAAAGGCGTCTGCCCGCCGAACTGCACGATGACGCCTTCGGGCTGCTCGACATCGATGATGTTCATCACGTCTTCGAACGTGAGCGGCTCGAAGTAGAGCCGGTCCGAAGTGTCGTAGTCGGTCGAGACCGTTTCGGGATTGCAGTTGACCATGATGGTCTCGAACCCAGCTTTGCGGAGCGCGAAAGAGGCATGGCAGCAGCAGTAATCGAACTCGATGCCCTGCCCGATGCGGTTCGGCCCGGAGCCGAGGATCATGATCTTGCGCCGCGCGGTGGGCTCTGCTTCATCCTCTTCCTCGTAGGTCGAATAGAGGTACGGCGTGAAAGACTCGAACTCCGCGCCGCAGGTGTCGACGCGCTTGTAGACCGGAGAGAGGCCGATGCCTTTGCGATAGGCTCGGACTTCGTCCTCCGTGCGTTTGGTCAGATAAGCGATGCGCCGGTCCGAGAGCGCGTACTCCTTCGCCGTGCGAATGACATCGTGCGGAATGGCTTCGAGCTGGCGGTCTTCGATGCGCGCCTGAATCCGCATCACGTCCTGCAACTGCTCCAGGAACCAGCGGTCAATGCGCGAGAGGCGATAGACCTCTTCAATCGTCCAGCCGTGTTGGAGCGCGTAAGTGATATAAGAAAATCTCTGCGAGTTGGGGCGCGCGAGCTTGCGTTGCAGCTCGTCGTCCGAGACGCCGCGCAGGCGCAACGGCTTGGCCGATTCGAGCGAGCGCAAGCCTTTGAACAGAGCTTCCTTGAAAGTCCTGCCGATAGCCATCACTTCGCCGACCGATTTCATCTGCGTGCCGAGCACGTCTTCGGCCTCGCGGAACTTTTCAAACGCCCACTTGGGAATCTTGGCGACGACGTAATCAATCGTCGGCTCGAATGACGCCGGAGTCTTTTTCGTGATGTCGTTCGGAATCTCGTCGAGCGTGTAGCCGACCGCGAGCTTGGCCGCGATCTTGGCGATGGGAAAGCCGGTCGCTTTTGAAGCCAGCGCCGACGAGCGCGAGACGCGCGGGTTCATCTCGATCACGCGCACCTGGCCGTTCTCCGGATTGACCGCGAACTGTATGTTCGAGCCGCCCGTCTCGACTCCGACTTTCCGAATACAACGAATCGCCATGTCGCGCAGAGACTGATACTCGACATCGGAGAGCGTCTGCGCGGGCGCGACCGTGATGGAATCGCCCGTGTGGACGCCCATCGGGTCAAAGTTTTCAATCGAGCAGATGATGACGACGTTGTCCCTGAGGTCGCGCATCACTTCCAGCTCATACTCTTTCCAGCCGAGGATGGATTCTTCGATCAGGACTTCATGCGTCGGCGAAGCCGCGAGGCCGCCGCGCACGATCTCTTCAAACTCTTCGGGGTTGAAAGCGATGCCGCCGCCCGTGCCGCCGAGCGTGAAAGAGGGACGGATGATCGCCGGATAGCCGGTCACGCCGACCAGCTCTTCCGCCTCGGCCCACGAGTTGGCAAAGCCGCCCTGCGGCATCTCCAATCCGGCCTCGTCCATCGCCTGCTTGAAGAGGCTGCGATCTTCGGCGACGCGAATCGCCTCGCGCTTGGCTCCGATCATCTCGACGCCGCACTCCGTGAGCACGCCCGCGTCGTCGAGCGCGATGGCGAGATTGAGCGCGGTCTGCCCGCCCACCGTCGGCAGGAGCGCGTCCGGACGCTCTTTGCGGATGATGGCCGAGACGGCTTCCACCGTCAGCGGCTCGATATAAGTGTGGTCGGCTGTCTCCGGGTCGGTCATGATCGTCGCCGGGTTGGAGCTCACCAACACGACTTCATAACCCTCTTGCCGCAACGCGCGGCAAGCCTGCGTCCCCGAATAATCGAACTCGCAGGCCTGGCCGATGACGATGGGGCCGGAACCGATAATCAGAATCTTGCGTAGGTCTGTGCGCTTGGGCATCCTGAAGTTAAGTTGCTTTCGTTTATGCTGAACAGAAACTCATTATACATAGAGTGTGTGGAAGCACGAACCGCTTGCGCTGACGGAGCTTCAATTAGTCACCCCATCTCTTCGGCTGAGGCGAAGTTTCAATCAGTCATGATCCGGGCGAGGCTCATGACAAAATTCGTATTAAACTATATATTTTCATCCAGAAAGTATTGACCTTTTAGTAGGAAAGTGTATAGAACGATGTCTGAACTTCTCAAGCTTGCGGAGGCGGCGAAACTCGCAGGAGTCAGCTATCCGACGCTCAAACAGTGGATCTACAAGGGCAAGATACGCTCAGTCAAGACGGCCGGGGGACATCATCGTATCCCGCGTGAAGAGATCGAGCGACTGACCGGAGCAGCGTCGCCGCCAACGAATCGCCGGGAGCCAGTGGGATTGGATGCGGTCTCCGGGCGCAACAAGCTGCGCGGCAGAGTGACGGAGGTTCGTCGTGAGGGACTGCTCGTACAGGTCTCGATTGACGTGGGCGGGCAGATGGTCACCTCGATCATCACGAGCGATGCGGCGCAGAGCCTGGGACTCAAGC
>JAFBAJ010000312.1 GCA_019247865.1 Acidobacteriota bacterium | reverse complement strand
AAATTCCAGGGCGTGACGCAGGCGACGACGCCGAGCGGCTGCTTGATCGTGTAAGCGAAGTTCAGCGGCAGCTCGGATTGGATCGTCTCGCCGTTGAGGCGACGCGCTTCGCCCGCGCACCACTCGGCGACGTTGATAGAGCGTTGCAGCTCGCCGCGCGACTCCGCGATGGTCTTGCCCTCTTCGCGCGTTAAGAGCTGCGCCAGAGCCTCCTTCTCATCTTCGAGGAGACGCGCCGCGCGTGCGACGATCCTGCCACGCGTCGGTGCGGGAGTCCCGCGCCAGGCGCTGAAAGCTTCACTCGCAGCCTCTACGGCCGCGCGCGCCTCTTCGCGCGTCGCCTGCCGGAAGCTGCCGAGGATGTCATCCGTGTTGGCCGGGTTGACGTTCTCGACGCTCTTTGAAGAAGAAGATTCCAGCCACTGGCCGTTGATGTAATTGCGATAGACAGTCATAGAAAAATTTATGGTCGGGACATGATTTGCTGTTAAAGCTTGATCTGTAATATATCATAAGGCATGAGGGGTCGAAGCGAAAACATGTCAGGTGAGGTTCAGGCTGCGGAGCCGGAGAGCCTGCGGGAGCTGCTGGAGCTGCGTGCGGAGGCCGCGCCGGAGAAGGCTTTTCTCTTCTCGGAATCGGATGGCCGCCGTTACACGTATGCGGAATTTGACGCGGCGGTCAACCGCACTGTGCGGCTGCTCGCGGCGCACGGGCTGGGCAAGGGCGATGTCGTGAGCCTGCTCATGCCGAACAGCGCGGAGTACATCATCGCCTACTTCGCCTGCTTCAAGCTGGGCGCGCTCGCGGGGCCGATCAACTCGCTCCTCAAACCGCCGGAGATGGCCTACATCATGACCAATTCGGAGGCGAAGGCGCTGCTCGTCAATTCGGAATTTATGCCGCACATCGAGAGCATCGCGGACGAGCTGCCGAGCCTCGATGCCGTCATCGAGTTTGATGATGAGAGCCGTGCTGCACAGAATTTTTCCGGCGAGCGCGAGCACCTGCCGGTCACATCTCTCGGAAAAGATGACGAGGCCATCATCATCTACACCTCCGGCACGACCGGCAAACCGAAAGGCTGCTTGCTCACGCACGGCAATCTGATTGCGAACGCGCGGCAGATTAAGGAATGGCTCGGCTTTACCGAATCCGACCGGCTGCTGACGATGATGCCGCTCTTTCACATGAACGCCGTTTCGGTGACGACGATGACGCCGCTCTACGCCGGAGCTTCGACGGTCGTCAGCCCGAAATTTTCCGCGACGCGCTTCTGGCAGATCATTTCAGATTACGAGATCACTTCCTTCGGCTCGGTCGCGACGATGCTCACGATGCTACTGGAAAAATATCCTGAAGGCGTGCCCGCGGGTTTGAAGACGGAGCAACTGCGTTTCGCCATGTGCGGCTCCGCGCCCGTCCCGGCCGAAGTCATGAAGCGTTTTGAAGAGACCTTTCATTGTCTGGTCATCGAAGGCTACGGCCTCTCGGAA
The DNA here is from genome assembly GCA_019247865.1 of Acidobacteriota bacterium. GTDB lineage: Bacteria > Acidobacteriota > Blastocatellia > Pyrinomonadales > Pyrinomonadaceae > JACMLC01. The sequence goes on along the minus strand of JAFBAJ010000312.1, from coordinate 1,705 downwards.
TCCACCTGCCGCTCGACCTTTAATCCGCCGGACGAGCGCAGGCGTCCGGGCTCGTGCGGAATGCCCATCGGTAACGAGATGCGCGTCGTGGATGAAGAGGAGAGGGAAGTCGCGGACGGAGAGCTCGGCGAGATCGTCCTGCGCGGCGAAAATATTTTAAAAGGCTATTACAGGAATCCCGTGGCGAACGAGCGCGCGTTTCGCGGCGGCTGGTTTCACACGGGCGATGTCGGCTACAGGGACGCGGACGGCTTCTATTACATCGTCGACAGAAAGACAGACATGATTATACGCGGCGGCGAGAACATCTACCCGCGCGAGATCGACGAAACGCTCTATGAACATCCGGCCGTGGCGAGCGCCGCGACCATCGGCATTCCCGACGAGCTCTACGGTGAAGAGGTGACGGCCTTCGTCGTTTTGAAGGAAGGCGCAGTTGCGACCGAAGAGGAGTTGTTAGCGCACTGCCGCGCGCGGCTCGCCGACTTCAAATGCCCCAAGACGATTCATCTCGTCAAAGAGATTCCGAAAGGGCCGACGGGCAAGCTCCTCAAGCGCGAGCTGGCAAAGCGGTTCAGCCATCCGATAAATAGTGAAAACTCGGCCGATTCGCGCTAGACTGTCCTCACATGTCCTCACGGACACCTAAGATGCAACTCTTCTGAAAGGACTCACGCTGATGTGGACTTGCATGAATTGCCGCGAACAGATGGTGGCGGATGAAGACGAGCTGTGCTGGAACTGTCAAGCGCTGAAAGAGGACGCTGAAGTTGCAGAAGAAGGGAACGCTCATTTCGTTTCGCCGGTCATTCCTCAATTCAGCTCAATCGATAACCAGCTTGCCGGAAATAACAGAAGACAGAGAAAGTTTCTGCTGGTGGCTATGAGCTGTCTCTGCCTGCTTCTTCTGCGAGAGGGAGGGTTCTTCAACTGGTACTGGTTTACTATGTCCGCGCAGGCCAACAGCAACGTCTCTGTGAACGGCAGCCGGAACGTTACGGAAGAGAATAAAGTTACTCAAAGTGAGACGAGTAAATCGGCGCAGACTGACAATAAGATGGATTTCAGATCCTACGGATTCAGTATCAACCCAGGATCGGATTCCGCTTTGATTGTCAATTTGGAAAACGAAGTCGCTGAAGGATTAAAGCGAGAGCCCTCTTTACAACTGCATCTGGATCAATTTAATGCCGACGGTGTTTATTGGCTGCCGCTTTTTAAAAGCGGAACCTGTATCTATCGCGTCAGCGTCAAAGCCGTGGGAGAAGATTCTACTGTGTATGAGGGCGTCCTCAACGGTGAGATCAAGTTCAGCTTCACAGGTATTTGTTCGGCACGTCAACTCAAAGAAGTCATCGGGCAGGATATTGTCAAAGAGATAGTCAGAAGTGTGAAGTTCGGTCTGCGGTAATGATGCCGGATTGAGAGTCAATTCTGAGCGTGACTGCGCTTGCTCTGCGAAGCGCGTTCGATCTGCACAAAGGTCTTTAGAGGAGCGGCGACGGCCGGGCTCGTCTCACACTTGCCGCAGCCCGTCTCGCATGAAGCCGCACCTGCTTTTGAGGCCCTGAATGAGCGCAGCCGCGTGAGGCCGCGCCGCCCGACGTAGAAGAGCGCGGCTAAAATAATCAATCCGACGACGATGGTTTGCCAGTCGAACATCTAACTGAATCCTAACAGCCTTCCGCCCTGATAAGTCAAAAAC
>JAFBAJ010000468.1 GCA_019247865.1 Acidobacteriota bacterium | reverse complement strand
AAAGGCTACCTGACCTTTGCGACCTACGACTACTTCAACCATGTGCGCGGCATACGCGCGCGCGTGACGGGCGTGGACGCGCGCGAGGAGCTGGTCAGCCTGTGCAACGACATCGCGCGCGCGGCGGAGTTCGACGGACTGGAATTCAGGCAGGGCTTTATCCGGGAGACGGAAGTCGCGGAGGTGGACATCCTGATCGCGCTCCACGCCTGCAACACGGCGACGGATGAAGCGATGTTCAAAGGCATCGCGGCCGGGGCTGCGATCATCATCTGCGCGCCCTGCTGTCATCAGGAGCTGAGGCCGCAGATGGTTGCGCCCCAAGTCCTGCGCGGAGTCTTACGTCATGGCATCATGCTGGAACGCGAGGCGGAGCTGGCGACCGACGGCCTGCGCGCACTGCTCCTCGAACAGCACGGCTACGCGACCAAAGTCTTCGAGTTCATCTCGACCGAGCACACGCAGAAGAACACCATGATCGTCGGCGTGAGGCGCGAGCAGACAGATGATGTCGAAGCACTAGCGCGGCAGGTTCAGGAGCTGAAAAACTTTTACGGCATCAAAGAACAGCACCTGGAAACGCTGCTCACAAAAAATTAGCCACAGAGCACACAGAGAGCACAGAGGAGTAGAAATGATTTAAACCTCTGTGCTCTCTGTGTGCTCTGTGGCTAATCTGCTTTTAGAGCTTGCGCGCCGCAGCTTTGCCGTTAACGGGCGCGCCTGCCGGTTGCGCTTTGCCGGCTCCTTCGGCGTAGTTTCCGGCGAAGGTGAGCACGCACATCGAGCCGTAGCTGTTGCGTTCGCCGACCGAGACGCCGAGGACGCGATAGCTGTTGCTGAGCAGGTTGCGGCGGTGGCCGCGCGAGGCGACGCCGTCGTCTATGAGCCAGCTCACCACGACCTCGCGCGGGCTCTCGTTCTCGTAGAAGATATTTTCGCCGATGCCGTTCGAGAAGTTGCCGTACCGATTGACGCGCATCTCGGTCGTGCTGCCGTCAGTTCCCTTGTGCCCGGTCGAGCCGGTGCCGCCGAGGTCTTTGACGTGATCCTTCGCCGCCAGGCACATCCCTTTCGAGAGCGAGTACGACGACAAAGCTTTGGCCGAGCGCAGGAAAGCGATGGCCTCGTCCACCGCGCTCACGCCTTCGACGGTCGTCAGCACGGGCTGTCCGGGCATGATGTAATCTTTGCCTTTGTAATACTTCTTCGCCTGTTCGAGATACTGTATGTAGCCCTGCGGATTCGAGCGCAGGAGATTTATCTCGCGCACCAGGGCCTTCTCCGGCGCGGTCAGGTAGTCAGCCGTTTCGGCATCCGTGCCGCCGTTGCCGCTGGCGCGTCCTCCGGCGACCGGGAAGCCGACGAAGAGCAGAGATGTGATGAGGGACAGCGTCGCTAAAACAAGAATTCGGGTACGGGGGTTCATGGGGGCTTTAAATTCTCCTTTGACTGTTGGAAAGAAAACGCTGCGTCGGGACAAAGGCTGCCGGGGCGCTCCGGAACGGTCGGTTTTTATCTCAATTTCAAGCTTGCGTCAAGCTCTGTAGTGAGTCAATCTGAAAGCTCAGACAAAAGAAGCTCACGCAAAGGCGCAAAGACGCAAAGGAAAACATTAAAGCTTTTCTTTGCGTCACCAGCGCCTTTGCGGGAAACTGTTTTTGAAATTGACCTGCTGCCTCAAGCTCTCCTGATGAATTTAGCCGCGATCCAGCCACAGAGCACGAGCGCGGCGAGCACAGTCCAGTGATAGCCGTTGGTCGCCACCGGAAAGTGGTTGCTGAGCATCGTGAAGATGAGCGGCACGACCATAAACGTGTTGTGCTTCGAGCGCAGCTTAGCGCCCGCCGACAATGATTCCTCGATCATCCTCCCCTCCCTCATCGCCGCGATCATCTTCCGCTGCGGAGGCAGGATTCGCATCCAGACGTTCGAGACCATGATCGTCCCGAACATCGCGCCGAGGTGCAGGTAGGCCGCGCGCCCGCTCAGATAGCGCGTCAGCCCGTAAGCGACGCCGACGACCAGCAGATAACAGACGACGGCGAAAGCCAGTTCCTGCCTGACGAGCGGCGTGCGGCAGAGCAGGTCATAGATGACCCACGAGAAGATGAGCAGGCCGACGCCGATCAGGACGCCTGTGCGATGACTGACGGGGCCGTCCGGGTCTACCAGAATGCTCGACATGTAATAGACGAGCACGAGCAGAACGACGCCGCTCAGCCACGTCAGCAGCGCCTCAAAGCGAAACCAGTGCAGCTTTCTGGAGAGCTCCGCGACCTTCTGCTTTTCGACGACGTAAAAGCCGCCGCTGTGCACCATCCAGAGCTGCGCCTTCTCGCCGCTGCCCTTGAGGGCGGCCTCAGCTTCGCTGAGCTGCCCGTCCATCCAGGTGAAAAAATAGGTCTGGCCGACCCACAGGATGGCCGTGAAGACGTGCATCCAGCGCACCAGCAGGTTCAGCCAGTCGCTCCAGTAGTTCCAACTTTGCTTCATGGTTTCAGCTTCCGCGATAAGTGGTAAAACCGTAGGGGCTGAGCAGGAGCGGCACGTGATAGTGCTGCGCCGCGTCCGTGATGACGAACGTCACGGTCACCTGCGGATAAAAGCTTTGCAAGCCCATCGTCTCGAAATACGCTCCGGTCTCGAAAGTCAGGCGGTAGGTTCCAGCGAGCAGAGGCGTCTCGGCCGTCGACAAATCTTTGAGACGACCATCCTCGTCCGTCCGCCCGCGCCCCAACTCCTGCCACGCGCCCTCGTCCGTCAAACGCTCCAGCCAGATGGACACGCCGCTCGCGGGCCTGCCGCTCGAAACATCCAGGATATGTGTCGTGATCGCGCTCATGGGCTTAAAAGTTTTTCCAGTCTGAGATGTGTAATGCGTCGCTGCTCTTCGGCGGCGATGCGGAGTTCCGTGTCGGGCTCGTGGTGCAGGCGCTCTTTGAGGAGCGCCAGCATCTCGTCCGCGCTCTTGCCGGTCGCGCAGACGATGAAGATGTAGCCGAAGCGGCGCTCGTAATCGTGATTGGCTTGCGCCAGCTCCTGAAGCGTGTCGCCGGATGCGCCGGTCGCGCCGCGCTGCTCTTCGGCGGCCCAGTTGGCGGAGGCAGAAGAGTCGGCGGCCTTCTTCTCGCCGATCTTTGGATGCGCGGCGAAGGCTTCGAGCCAGTCGGGCGAATCGAGCGCCCACCAGACGTGATCCGCTGTCAAAAGCAGCTCGTGCATGTCCTCGAAGGGACGCGACGCGGCCACGCGCGCAGCCCACTTCGCGGAGCCGCAGCACTTGAGCAATGACGCCTCGGCCTCTTCCGGCGTCAAAGCATTGAGTCTCTCCACGTCGCCCGTCATGCTTCCGACTCGGACGCCGTTCCGTACACGCGCAAACGGCTCACGCCTCCGTCCGGGTAGATGTTAAAGCGCAGGTGCGTCGCCTCGCCCACAGCGCGCAGCTCGTCCTCGAAGTAATGGCGCGTGTGCGCCTGTAGCTTCGTGCGCGCGAGCAGCTCAGTCCACGTCTGCTCCTGATTGATAAGCTGCTCCGCGCTCGCGCCCGCGGCGTCGCAGGCTTCGAGCGAACAGCTGTCGGGAAAATTTCCTTTGAAGTGCGACGTGTCAATCTCTATCCGCTGAACCGTCCCGCGTCGGCCGAGTCGTATCACGACCCAGTCGTATCCTGGCCCGCGCCGCCGCTTGGTCTCCCAGCCGTCGCTCATGTTGACGGCGCGTCCGGGCATAATCAGGTTGTGGCGATGCCCGAAGAACATATCGCTGCACGCCAGGACGAGCCCGCCGTGCTCGACGGCCGCGAGATCGACCTCGCCCCGGCCCATGAGCCTGCGCCAATCCGGCACCACCTCGCCGTACACTCTGAGCCGCGCCACGCCGCCGTCAGGAAAAATCCTGAAGCGCAGATGCGTGAAGCGTCCTTCATGCTCAATCGCAAACGGATTGTGCGAGTCGCCCTGGAGCTGTGAGACGGGCAGAATCTCCGTCCACTCGATCTCTTCGCCGATGAGCTGTTCGACGCTCGCGTTGCCGTCCACCGAGCAGGCTTCGAGCGAGCATTGCTCCGGATAATTCCCACGGAAGAAGCTCGTGTCCACGACGACGCCGCGAATGATGCCCGGCAACCCGAGCCGCACGATGCACCAATCGAAGCCGGGCGTGCGCCTACGTCTGGATTCCCACCCGTCCATCCACTTGCCGCGATCCGTGTATTCGCCTTCGAGAAAGATGGGCGCGCTCTGCTTCAAGAGGTTCTCTTTCGGCGCGAAGAAATCATCGTTCGCGTAGACGACAGCCCCGCCCACACGCTCCGACGCCAGATCGACCAGCTCCGTGAAATCCATCAACCCCTCTTCTCCAATTCAAATTAAGCCACAGAGCCGCAGAGAGAAATCAGATAAATTATTCTTCTATTGCTCCGTGTCTCTGTGTCTCTGTGGCGAATCCTGACGCTTCAGAATCGCTCCCAGCGGCGCAGTTG
>JAFBAJ010000467.1 GCA_019247865.1 Acidobacteriota bacterium | reverse complement strand
CGACCAACCTTAGGAACAAGGGAGTAGGGGAAAGGGTGTAGGATGTAGGAAAGACGAGTTGCTTTCACTACACCCTACACCCTTTCCCCTACTCCCTTGCTTTGCGCCTTTGCGCCTTTGCGTGAAACTTATTAGACTCAGCGCGTGAGCTTCGATCCGCGCAACATTCTCGTCATAGACTTCGGGCAGCTCGGCGATGTAGTCCTGAGCCTGCCCGCGCTCGCCGCCATCCGGCAGAAATTTCCGCGCGCACACATCACGGTCGCCGTCGGGAAATCCTGCGCGCAGGTGGTCGAGCTGTCTGGCTCTGCCGATTCAACGCTCGTCGTGGATCGCGTCGCCCTGCGCGACGGGCCTAAGCCGTGGGCCGTGATGCGCATCATCAAGTTCGTCAAAGAGGTGCGGGCGGCGCACTACGATTTTGTGATCGACCTGCACAGCCTGTCGGAGACGAACCTGTTGGGTTTCTTCTCCGGCGCGTCGCGCAGGCTCTACGCGCGCAGGCCCGGACGCTCGCTCGACTTTCTCTCGAACTTTCGCCCGCATCCGAACGCGGAGGACAAAGCGAGCCACGCGGTTGATCGCTATCTCGGCGTGCTCGCGCCGCTCGGCATCAGAGACGCGCCGCGTGTGCCCAAGCTGCGGACGCGCGCCGAAGACGACGCGGCCGTCGAGCGCCTGCTGAAGAAAGAGAAGGCCGACGCGGGCGTGCCGCTGGTCGGGCTCTTTCCCGGCGCGGGACATCCGAGCCGCCGCTGGCCGCTCGAACGCTTTGCAGAGCTGGCGGGCAAGCTGGTGCGCGAGACGGACGTGCGTATCATCGTCTTCGCGGGGCCGGAGGAGAAGGCGCTCGTCAAAGAGATGCGCGAGAAGTTTCCTAAGGGGACTGTGATCTTCGACCGGCTCACGATTCCGCAGCTCGCCTCGGCGCTCGCGCGGCTCTCCGTCTTCGTCTCGAACGATACCGGCCCGATGCACATCGCCACGGCCGTCGGCGCTTCGGTCGTCGTGCTCCTCGACCGCCGCGCGCCGGACAGTTACCTGCCGGTCTCCGGGCGACACCAGGTTATCTACAGCAGCATCATCAATGACGTGACGGTGGATGAAGTCTACGCGGCTGCGCGCGAGCTGCTCGCGAGCGGGCGCATGGCCTCGCTCTTCGCCAGTTGAAGCATGAAGAACGACTCCCACACCAAGCGCCGCCGCAGGCTCCTGCTTATCTCAAGCGCGCTGCTTCCGCTGATTCTGATCTTCTCGCTCATTTTTCTCAAGCCGCAGATGCGCGCGCAGGAGGCGACCGCGCCGACGCGCGAAGAGTCCGCGCGCACGGACGCTGATCCGACGCCACAAAAGAGCGCGCCGCTCTCGCTGTCGAACGCTCCGGCGGATGTAGAGCTGCAACGCAAGATTGACGAGGTCATCGCCACGAGCGGCCTCGACTCTGCGCGCTGGGGCGTCTTTGTGCAGAGCCTCAGGGACGGGCGTGCGCTCTACGGGCGCGAGGCGTCGAAGCTTTTCGTCCCGGCCTCGAACATGAAGGTCTACACGACGGCTGTTGCGCTCGACCTGCTGGGCACGGATTATCGCTGGCGCACCTCCGTCTATGCCGCGCGCGAGCCGGACCGGGACGGCCTGATTGACGGCGACCTGACGCTCTACGGACGCGGCGCGCCCGACCTCAAGCTGAGCGTGAAGGGCTCCAGGTCTTCGCTCGGAGAGCTGGCGGATGAGCTGTACCGTCGCGGCGTGCGGCGCGTGCGCGGCGGCGTCATCGGCGATGAGAGCTATTTTCGCGGCGAGCCGCTCGGCGACGGCTGGCTCTGGAACGACGTGCAATGGTACTTCGGCGCGGAGGTCAGCGCGCTCTCCATCGGCGGCAACGAAGTCAGCCTCACGCTCGCGCCCGCCGGCAAGGTCGGCGACTCGGCCTCGCTCAAGCTGGAGCCGGAGACGGATTACGTGCGCGTGGTCAACGACGCGCAGACCGCAGAGAGCGGCCAGCCCACGACCATGGGCATCAATCGCGGCCTCTCCGACAACGTCTTTCGCGTGTGGGGCGAGTTCCCGCTCCGCAGCAGCGGCTTTCGCGCGCGCCTCGCAGTGCATCAACCCGCACTGTGGGCCGCGCAGCTCTTTCGCGCAGAGCTGCGCGCGCGCGGCATCACGGTCGAAGGCGAAGCGCGCACGAAGGATGCGCGTGTCACGCGCGAGAGCGAGAGGTTCGATCCGCAGAGCGCCGTCGAGCTGGCGCATCTAGACAGCCGCACTCTCGGCGAGACGGCCCACGAGGTCAATAAAGAGAGTCTCAATCTCGAAGCGGAGCTGATCCTGCGCACGCTCGGCAAAGAGCGCGGCGCAACGGCTCCTTCCAACGACCCGCGACGGATGCTCACGCGCGGTGATGACGAAGCGGGCCTGGCGGTCGTCCGCCGCTGGCTCGAAACGGCAGGCATTCGGACGGCTGGACTGGGGCTGCACGACGGCTCCGGCCTCTCGCGTTTAGACCTCGTCACGCCCGAAGCCACTGTGCGTCTGCTCGCGGCCATCCGGCAGAGTCGCGCCGCACAGAGCTTTCTCGACTCGCTTCCCATCGCCGGACGTGACGGCACGCTGCGCTCGCGCCTGCGCGCAGCCTCAGGCCGCATACGAGCCAAGACCGGCACGCTCGCCACCATCAATTCCCTGTCCGGATACGTAGAAACGGACGGCGGCGAGACCCTGGCCTTTTCCATCATCTGCAACGATGAAACGACCCCTTCGAGCAGCATCCCCGTCATAGACTCCATCGCACGGCTCCTCGCCGCTTACCGGCAAAAGTAGTTAAGTCGCTTCGTTACAACAATTTGCCCGGCCCAATGGATTATTTCATGGCCGTCCTGTCTCCGGGCCTGTGATGTTACATGTTTTTGCTGGACAAACATGGTTTTGCAAGGTAATATTGTTTTGCCGCCCGATGTGCGGCGCAAGCGCAATCCCGGCGGGAACTCTGTTTTTGGCTAACCGCCTGTCAGGATTC
>JAFBAJ010000372.1 GCA_019247865.1 Acidobacteriota bacterium | reverse complement strand
TCGCGCGCCGTGACGTTGGCCGTAATCACCAGGTCTGCGGACTTTTCATCGGGCTGCTCCTCGGAAGTCGCGGCGGCGGGCTTAACCTCCGGCTTTGCCTCCGGCTGAGAGCTTTGCGCAGACGCGCTCGTGGCGATGAACACGAGGACAGCGGCGGCGATCAGGATAGATGTTCTGCGAAGCATCCGGTCATCCTTTCTCTGGAACAAACAGACTCGTCTCGCGGCTCAGTCTGAGAGCCAAATGCAACCGGGGGCTTGATTAAAACTAAGGGAAACTCGGAATGCTCTTTATGGTAGCAGATATTACTTTGAACGGCGCAAAATTTTTAATCCCGGCGCGCGGGCAGCGGTTCCGTATTGTCCGCCGCGCTCAAGGAGGAGCGATAGGCGCAGACGCGATTGCGCCCGCTGCGTTTGGCGCGATAGAGCGCCGAGTCTGCCTGTTCGATGAGCTCGATGGGGTCGCGCGCGTCGTCCGGGAAGGAGGCGACGCCGATGCTGATCGTGATGCGATGCGTGCGCGGGCCGTCGGCGGCAGAGCTGCGGCGCGTGATGGTGAACTCCTGCTGTTCGACCGCGTCGCGCACGCGCTCGGCGGCGACGAGTCCCTGCATGATGTCCGCATCGAGGAGGAAGGCCGCGAACTCTTCTCCGCCGAAGCGCGCGGCGACATCGCCCGCACGCAGGGCGCGAGTGATGCAGGCTCCGACCTCCTCTAAGGTCTGGCTGCCTGTGAGGTGGCCGTAGGTGTCGTTGACCGTTTTGAAATGGTCTATGTCCATCATCAGGACACAGAAGGGGCGCGCCTCGAACTCAGCGCGCGCGGCTTCGCGCCTCAGCTCTGAGAAGAAGGACTTGCTGGTCAGAAGCCCGGTCAGCTCGTCGTGCACGAGCAGGCGATGGATCTGCCTTTGAAACTCGCGGTCGATTTCGTCGAGCAGCTCGAAGCGCATCAGGTGCTCGCCGATGACGACCTTGTCGCCGTCCTGCAGGAAAGCCTCCGACACCGGCTGGCCGTTGAGGATCGTGCCGTTGGTCGAGCCCAGGTCGGTGATGCGATAACGCACCTCGCCGCCTGCGCGGTCGCGCTCGGTGTTGATGCGCGCGTGCAGACGCGAGGCGCGCGCGTCGTTGACGCGCACATCCGCTTCGAGCGCGCGCCCGAGGATGACCTCGTCGCGGTCGAGCGGGATCGGCACGGCCAGCAACTCGCCGCCCAGGAAGACAAGCGCCGGGCGTTTCTCGCGCGTGTTGCGCGGGATGCCCGTGCCGTCCTCAGTCATGTGAATCAGGGTCTCTGCGGGAACGTCTTCGTCCGGGTCTCTGCTCAAGACGATTCACCTGAAAGCGAAATTTTCATCCCGGCGAAAAACGCGGGACGCTCGATAAGTTCGGCCTATCTTAGCGCGCAGAGGCGCGCGGCGGCAATCATCTTTCGCGCACGGAGGAACATCCTGATGCCCGCGCGCGCTTTCAGGCGCTGCTTGTCGCCGCAGGCGGTTGCTTCTATAATTACGTGCAAGGAGTAAAGTATTTTGGAAGAAGAAACCACGACGGCCATGTGCCCGCGAGCGCCCGACCAGCTTTCGGTCGAGCGCGTGGCGCAGGCACACCTCCCGACCGAGATCGGAGACTTTCAGATCGCGGCCTATCGCTCGCTCAACAGCGACGAGACCTTCGTCGTCCTTTTTAAAGGAGAGCTTCAGGCAGACCTCCCGACGCTCGTCCGTATCCATTCGCAGTGTTTGACGGGCGATGTCTTCGGCTCGACCAAGTGCGATTGCGGGCGGCAACTGCATCGCGCGATGGAGATGATCGAAGAGGAAGGGCGCGGCGCTATCGTCTATCAACAGCAGGAGGGGCGCGGCATCGGCATCGTCAACAAGATTCGCGCCTACGCCTTGCAGGACGAGGGCGCGGACACGGTCGAGGCGAACGAGCGGTTGGGCCTCGCGGTAGACCTCAGAGAGTATCGCCAGTGCGCGGAGATTCTGTTTGACCTGGGGCTCTGCCAGGTGCGCGTGCTCTCGAACAATCCGCTCAAGCTGCGTGCGCTGGAAGAGGCCGGGCTCAAGATCGTCGAGCGCGTCTCCATCGAGGTCGAGCCGACCGAGCCGGCCGAAGGATACTTACGCACGAAGAAAGAGAAGATGGGCCACCTGCTGGAATTCAATATCTAAATTAGCCACAGAGACACAGAGGCACAGAGATCGGATGTTTCAATCTTTCTCTGTGCCTCTGTGTCTCTGTGGCTAATTCTTATTTCTTACTTCTCAGCTCTTTAATCGCGTTTTTAGTTTGCTCTGCATCCGTCGCTTTGGGCGAGAGCTTGAGATATTTTTCCAGCTCGTCGGCGGCGCGTTTGTAGTCGCCCTTGCCCCAGTAGATGCCGCCGAGGTACCTGTGCGCGAGCGCGTAGTTGTCGCCTCCGGGGAGCGTGATGGCGCGCTCCAATTCGCCCTGCGCGTCGTCGATCTTTTTCTGGCTCACGAGCGCGAGTCCTAAATAATAGTGGGACGACGCCATCTCTCCGTGCTGCTTGAGCGCGAGACGCAGGTGCTCTTCGGCTCCCGCGAAATCCTTCTTCTGCAGGAGCGCAATGCCGTAGTTGAGATTGATCTCCGCGTCCTCCGGCTTGAGCTTGAGGGCCGTTGAGAGTGCAGCGTGCGCTTTGTCCACGTTGCCCTGCTTGAGATAAGCCATCCCGAGCCCGTTGTAAGCCTGCACAAATGTGGGATACGCGCCGACCGCTTTTTCAAACTGCTCGGCGGCCTTCTTGTGGTCGCCTTTCTGCGCCGCCTCATTGCCCTTGATGTAGAAGTCTATAGCGCCCGCCGGGATACCTGCGAAGGCCGGGTCTGCGCTCGGCTTGCGGCGCATGTAAAAGGGGACGATGTTGACACGGGAGCCGCCGGCCTGATCCAGATAGAGGCTCTCGCGCATAGAGTCCCATTCGTCCGTGCCTTCGACGATGATGGTGAAAGAGCCCGCCGTCAGGCCGTTAAAGTTGAACTGCCCGTCGGCGTCGGTCGAGGTCACCAGCGTGCCCGCGTCCGTGTTCTCCAGCCGCACCTTGAAACGAGTGTTTTTGGTATCGCCGCCCGGCAGATAGATCTGGCCCTTGATGGTGCGATTGCCGCCGTTGCCGGCCAGCTCCGCGCGATTGGCTCCGACGCTTTGCGCCCGCGCAGCAGTCGCAAGCAGGGCCAACAGCATCAGCCCCGGAACGAGCCTCCCCGGCAGGCTGCGGCGAACGCAGCCACGTGTGTGCTGTGAAATCATGTGGTGTGGCGACTCCTTAAAATGGACTGCTACTGCTTTTTACGCCGCAGTTCTTTGATGGCATTCTTCGTCTGCTCTGCGTCCGAAGCCTTAGGCGCGAGTTTGAGATACTTCTCCAGCTCTTCGGCGGCGCGCTTGTAATCGCGCCGTCCCCAGTAGATGCCGCCGAGGTAACGATGCGGGAGGCTCAGGTCATCGCCGCCGGTCGTCAGGGCTTGCATGAACTCTTTTTCGGCTTCGTCATATTTACGAAAAGCCATCTGCGTCAGGCCCAGATAGAGATGCGCTTCCCATGCGGCCTGATTGCGTGCGAGCGCCTCGCGCAATTGAATTTCGGACTCGGCCAGCTCGTTCTTAGCAAAGAGAGCTTTGCCCAGGTTCAGGTGCGGCTCGAAGGCGCTCGGCCAGTAGCGGACGGCGGCGCGCAGAGTCTCGACCGCTTTCCCGATCTCTTTCCCGTGCAGATAGAGCACGCCCAGATCGTTGAGCGCGAGCGGGAATTCGGGGTAGATTTTCAGCGCCTCGTTAAAATATCCGATGGCCTTGTCTGGCTTCCCGTCCTGCGCCGCCTCAACCCCTTTGTCATACAGCTCCGTCGCCTGCTTGGGCACGTTCGCCATCGCCGCGTTCAGGACTCCCGGCTTATCGTCCTTATTGCGCTTGGGCTGGAGAAAGAGCTGGACGCTGATGATGTTGCCCATTGATTTGACATAGCGACCGCCGCCGTCGTCGATCATCACAGACTCGCGGATGCCCTCATAATAGTCGTTCGACTCGATGACGATGGTATAGGAGCCGCCGACCAGATTTCTAAAGGTGAAGGTGCCGTAGGAGTCCGCGAAGACCGAAAGATTGCCGGTCGCCATGCTTTCCAGCGTGACCTTGACGGCGACGTCTACCCGCCGTCCGGAAGGAAAGAAGAGACGCCCCCGAATCGTGTTCTTCCCGCCTGTCCCGGTGTTATCAGCACCCATCTGCGCGTGCAACGAAGTGGCCGAGCAGAGCAGGAGCGGTGCGATCAGGAGAAGGCGCAGCAAAGAGAGTTGAATGCGAGCGGGTGCTCGACCTGAGCGGAGAAACATACCGGCGACTCCTTTCTCAAAAGTCCAGAAGGTCGAGGGGGAGACAATCAACTGTTGCGATGAATGGTACCGGGATACTACTAAAAAAAATGGGAGAAGCGCAATTATTATCTTGCGCTTCTCCCGGGTCAAAGACCGTCACACGCGCTGTTTATAAGCAGCGCGCGTGAGAGCCGTCAGGTTAGAATTGGAACTTCACGCCCAAACGAAGCGCCGACGGGAACTGGAAGACCGTGCCCGTGCCGAAGTACGGATTCAGGAAGCGAGTGGCGTTCGCGCCCGGAATACCGCTGCTCGTGCGGACCGTCTGATCGACGGTCACCGCGCGCTGCGAATTGAAGACGTTGAACCAGTCGAGCTGCAAGCGCAACTGACGCTTCTCGCCGAACTGGATCGGATAGTAAAGTCCGAGATCCAGCTGGCTCGTCGTCGGCGTGCGATTGCTGCCGCGCTTGATGCCGCCCGGAGCGTCATTCGGTAAGAGCGAAGTACCGCGCGGATCCTGGAAGCCTTCGTTGTCGCCGTAGAGCGGATGCGGAACCAGTGCGCTGAACGGAATACCGGACTGGATGTAGAAGTTGCCCGAGACGAGCAGTTTCCACGGGGTCTGGTACGAACCGTTGAACTTGAACTGGTGCGGACGATCATTCGGCAGGCGGCCGTAAAGATTGTCCGACAGATCCGGCAGATCGAACAACGAGGTGATGTTCGGATCGCTCTGGCCGTTGTCGTTGCGGAAGAGCCCTTCGTAGTTACCGATCAGGCTGGAGAAGACGTACGAAGCGATGAACTGATAGTTGTTCGAGAAACGCTTGTTAGCCGTGAACTCAAGCGAGCGATAGTAACGACGCGCGCGGCCGAAACAGCGCGGCGGAATCGGATCGGGAAGAGCCGTCGGGTCGCCCGCGCAGGCCTTCCGCTCGGTCAGGCTCTCGCCCGGATTGAAGAGGAAGTAGGAAGCGCCACCGTTGAACGAACCGTCCTCGATGACCGAACCCTGTGCGCGATAACGACCGGCCACGCCGACCGAGAGGTCGCGCAGGATCTCGTACTCAAAACCACCGACCGTCTCGTTGACCGTCTGCGGCTTGATGTCGAAATCAATCGGCGTCGGATCGCAACCGACGCAGCCCAGACCGGAAGCAGCACCCGCCAGGATGTTCGAGCCGTTCGGCGCGCCATACTCGCTGGCATTGATGTTCTTGTCGAGCTGAATCTCGTCGCCGCCGGCGCGAGCGTTGATGTCGAGCGGAATCGGGGTCTCCAGGTAACGGGCGTAGTTGAGATACAGCTTGCCCTTGCCTCTGCCCGTGAAATCCCACGTGATGCCCACGCGCGGCTGGATGTTGCGGCCGAACTTGTTGAGCTTCAGGTAGGTCGTGTTGATGCCCTTCGCGGTCTGGAAGTCCCAGCGCAGGCCCAGGTTGAGCTGAACGTCTCTCGTCAGCTTGTACTCATCCTGAATGTAGAAACCGGTCGTGCTGCTCGAAGTCGAGCCGTCGCCAGTGTTCAGGAAGAAGTCGCGCGCGCGAACCGAGTTCAACACGAGGATCGGGTTGACGGTCAACTGCGCGTCGGTCAGGTTGAGGTTGGTCGTGATGGTCGTGATGCCCGCAGGGCCCTGACCAGCCGCCACCACCGCGATCAGCTTATCTCTCAGGCCGTTCGTCGGGCACTGGATTTCAGTCGCGCTGACCGCTGTACAGACGCCGAAGCGGTTCACCACCGCGACGCCGCCCGCCATGAAGGTTGCCTTATGGAGAGCAGGCACGATGTTGCCCAGCGAATCGATAACCTCTTCGCCGTTGGGATCGAGGTAAGCGCCCGCCGGGCCGGTCTCGCCGGTCCTAATCTTGTACTTGTTGTTGTTGTACTCGAAGCCGTACTTGAAGGTGTGCTTGCCCCAGAGATTCTGGAGGCGGATCGCGGTCTCCCAGCGATCGCGCTTCTGTTCGGCGATAGCGCCGAAGCCCTGACGAACGTAGTTGCGTTCGAGGACGCCGCCGCGACCGTCCACGTAGGCGTTGCGCAACTGAGCGGTCACGGTCGTGGTATTCACGACGGGACGCACGGTGTTGCCCACGCGAACCGCAAACAGGTCGGTGATCGAACGATTGGCGGCCTGCGTGTTGCCATCCTGCGGATTGGTGTTGGCGCGCTGGAAGTGAAGACCGAAGAGGAATTCACCGATCCAGGTCGGCGTGATGGTCGAGTTGAGACGCGCCGCGTAGTTGTGGCCGCCCGTCTCGATGATGCCGGTCTGGCTGTTGATGTCAGCCGTGAAGCCGCTGCTCGGGACTCTGGTGTTGAGGCGGAAGAGGAATCCCGTCTGCCGCGTGAAATCACCAAAGGTCGAGAGGTTCAGCATGTTGCTGGAATTGATCGCCCACGTGAGCTTGCCCGCGTAGTACGGAGTCGTGATCTTGTTCTCGACTTCGGTGCGGAAGCTCTGGGTCAGGAACTGATTGGTGCGACGCTGCGGGTTGAAAGCCGCGAAGAACGTCAGCTTGTCTTTGACGATCGGGCCGCCGATGTCGAAGCCGGCATCGATCTCCGAGAAGCCGCTCGCCGCCGCGCCCGTGAACGGGAGGTTCTTCACCGAGCGAACCAGACCTTTGGTCGTAAAGTAACCGAAGGCGTCGCCGTGAAACTCGTTCGTGCCGCTCTCGGTGACGACGTTGAAGATGCCGCCCGACGCGCGACCGTACTCTGCGCCGAACGCGCCGGTCTTGATTTCGACTTCCTGCACAAACTCGAAGGGCAGGTTCGCGCCCGATCCGCCGAAGGCCGGGTCGGTGGCGTTCACGCCGTCGAGGATGTAGTTGTTCTCAGGGCCGGAGGAACCGGCGACCGAGGGATCGCGGTCGCGACCCGACGCATCGCGCAGGCCCGAGCGGGCCGCCGTCGGAGCGATCGTGTAGAGGGACTGCACCGTACGTCCGGTCGGGAAGTTCTCGAACTGGTTGCTCGAAACGTTCGTGCCGGTCGTATTGGATGTGACGTCGATCGCCGCGCCGGAGCTGGCCGTCACGTCGACGTCGACGGCTGTGCCTTTGGGCTGCAGGGTGGCCGTCACGTTCGAGGTCTTGGAAAGATTGACCTCCACGTTGGTCTGCTCGAATTTGGCGAAACCGCCGCTCTCTGCGACCGTCACCGTGTAGGTTCCGGGAGGCAGATTCAGGAAGCGGTAGCGACCATTCTCATCGGTAGTAGCGGTCTGTGATCCCAGCAATTGCGGGCTCGTCACCGTCACGGAGACGCCCGGCACTGCTGCGCCAGCCTGGTCGACGACCGTGCCTTCGATATTACCGGTCGAAGAGGTCTGCGCCATGACGCTGGTAGCAAAAAGCGAGATGCAGAGTGCCAGCAACGCCGTGACGAAGAAGCGCATGTTGCTTTTCATGCTGTCTATTCCTTTCTTTTGACTATTACTCTAAAGTCAGAAATGCCGCCTCTGAATTGACGAGCCGCCTGATTCAGGCAGACTCTCGAGTCTGTACAACTCAAACGAGCGACATGTGATTTAATGAGAATCGAAGAAAACGCATAATTTCTCGGGTTAAGTGATTGCAACTATTATGCCTTGTCCCCTCAGCAGGGAAATTTCCATGCCCTGCATAGATTTAGCCTCAACGGGCGACTCTTTCCGAAGTCTCGTAAAATCCAAAAAAATGGTAACTATCCAGAAATCAGAACGCACTCCGGGCGTCCGCTCAATCCCGGCCGCGCCGCCCAGTCTCGCCCCGGGAGGCTCACGGCCCGCCGCACGCGTGCGCAAATGATGTTAGAATCGGCTGGACTACACGCAATCCCAAAGCTGAAAGACAGGCAGGTCAAGAGCGCTTCAAGTGTCTGAGAGAATCTACCGCGACCCGGTTCACAACATCATCCGCCTGCGCACCGACACGGACGAAGGCCGTCTGATGGTGCGTCTGATCGATGCGCCGGAGTTCCAGCGGCTGCGCCGCATCAAGCAACTGGGGCTCGCGCTCTACACCTACCAGGGCGCAGAGCATTCGCGCTTCACGCACTCGCTCGGCGTGCTGCATCTGATGACGCGCGTCCTCGACCGACTCGGCGAGCACTATCCCATCTCCGAAGCGGACCGCGCCGCCGCGCGTGCCGCCGCGCTCCTGCACGACATCGGGCACTATCCGTTCTCGCACGCGCTCGAGGAGATCGGCGC
>JAFBAJ010000249.1 GCA_019247865.1 Acidobacteriota bacterium | reverse complement strand
GGCGATGATCGGGCCGCTGTTCTCGCAGTCGGCCTGGAACAACGTCACCTTCACGGGCGGCGAGGTCCGCGAGCCCGGACGCAACCTGCCGCGCTCGTTGCTCATCGGCTGCGGCGTGGTCGTCGCGCTCTACCTGCTCGCCAATCTCGCGTACGTGGTGACGCTGCCGCTCAGCGGAATTCAGGGTGCGCCGCAGGGACGCGTCGCGACGGCAACGATGCAGGCCATCTTAGGGCCGCGCGGCGCGATCCTGATGGCGATTGCGATCATGATCTCGACCTTCGGCTGCAACAACGGACTGATTCTGGCCGGAGCGCGTGTCTCTTACGCGATGGCGCGCGACGGGCTCTTCTTCAAAAGCATCGGAAGGCTCAATGCGCGGCACGTGCCTGCCGTCGCGCTCGTCGCGCAAGGGGTCTGGGCATCGCTGCTGACGCTGCCGCGAACCGTGACGACCGACGCGCAGACAGGAGCCGTGACCTACGGCAACGTTTACACGCAGCTCCTGGAATACATCGTCTCCGCCGATCTGGTCTTTTACGCTTTGATGGTCGGAGCCGTCATCGTCATGCGCCGCAAAGCTCCCGCGCGCGAGCGTCCTTATCGCACCACGGGCTATCCGTTCGTGCCCGTGCTCTACATCGCGCTGGCCTGTCTGCTCGTGATAGACCTCGCGTATCTCGCGCCGGGGACTTCCGGCATCGGTTACCTGTTAGTCCTGACCGGGCTCCCGGTCTATTTCATCTGGAAGATGATCCTGCTTTTTCGGTCAAACACAAGAGAGGAGAGAACTGATCTTTTATGAGAACTTCTGGAAAAATATTGAGCCGCGCCCTGCTCGTCCTGCTGCTCGCAGCGGGCCTGCCGCTCGGCACACAGGCGCGCCCGGCTAATCCTGCTCCGCAGACCTCTGTGGCGCGGGTCGAACAATGGTTGAAAGACACAGGCTATCAATACCGGAGCACCGGGACCGGAACGTGGGTCGTGAATTATCCCCGGCGGGGCGGCGGGAACTGGCCGATACTGGTCGCGGCCGGGGGCGATTTCGTCGTCGTCGGCGTGGTCGTCGCCGCCAAGAAAGAGATGAACGTGACCAGCGAGATGATGTTCAAGCTCCTGCGTCTCAGCCACTCGCTCGATTACGTGAAGATCGGGTTCGATGACGACGAAGACCTCTTCGTCCGCAGCGAGGTCAAGACCAAACTGCTCGACTCGCTGGAATTCAAAGCCACCGTCGACCGCAACGCCAAAGCCGCGACCACCATTTACGACGAGATCAAAGCTTTTATCGAATAACAAACGACTCACCGCAGAGACGCGGAGAAGTCGCAGAGGAAACGCAGAGAGTCGAATGATTTCTCTGCGTCATCTCTGCGCGATCTCTGCGTCTCTGCGGTGAGGCTTTTTATTTGACCCACTCGGCGGAGATCTGCGATTCGACCTTGATCGGAACTTTCCTGACGTACTCCTCGCCCGCCGTGCACATCGCATCTTCCACCACTTTGGAGATGGCTTCCGCCTCTCCCTCATCCGTCTCGACCACGATCTCGTCGTGAATGATATTGACGATCTGCGCGCTCGTCCCCTTCAAATTATCGTGCAGGAGACGCAGCGCACGCTTCAGAATATCGGCGGACGAGCCCTGGATGGGCGAATTCTTTCCATTGCGCTGTGCGAGCGAGACCGCCTGACGGTCTTCCGGGTCGAAGCGCATGCGGACGAGGCGGCCTGAAGCGGTGCGTGCCGTGCGCTCTCGCACAGCGCGGTTCGCGGCCTCGCGGAGCCACGCGTCGAGCTGCCGGTAGGTGGCGAAATATTTGCGCAGGATGTCTTCAGCATCCGAGAGCTTCATCCCCGTCATCATCGCGAAACGCTGCGCCCCGATGCCGTACACCACGCCGAAGTTCAAACGCTTGGCGAAATCGCGCTGCTGCTTCGTCACCTCTTCGAGCGGCACATTGAAGACCTGCGCCGCCGTCACGCGATGCAGATCCGCCCCCGAATTGAAAGCATCAATGAAACCCTGATCGCCCGTGAAGTCCGCCAGAATACGCAACTCGATCTGTGAATAATCCGCGATCAGCAGCTTGCGCCCCTCCGGCGCGCGAAAGCATCGCCGGTACTCCACATCATGCGGCACCTGTTGGATGTTCGGATTGGTGCAGTTGTGAACTACTATTCCGTTAGCGATAAACTCATGCACCTCTTCAACAGTAAGGTCGTAGACTTCTTCTATCCCATCAGGTGTGATGGATTCTATCTCCACGGGTCTGAGCTCCAGACTGAGATAGTCGCGGACGAGTTGGAGACTGGGAAGAGGGCCAAATCTATTGACCAGCTTGGCTACGGATTCACCTTTAATAAAGTTGTCTTTGTAATATGTAGAGAAAGGTGCGACGCCCTTTCTCGATGCTTCCGTGGTT
>JAFBAJ010000243.1 GCA_019247865.1 Acidobacteriota bacterium | reverse complement strand
GTCGGCTGGGTCACTCTGGATAATCTGGTGCGGGTCGAAGAGGGCGCGGGGCCTTCTGCGATTGACCGCATCAATCGCCAGCGGCAGGTCACGCTGCTGGCGAACGTCAGGCCGGGCGGCTCGCAGGCGGCCGTCATCGACCAGACGAACAAGTTCGCCAAAGAGCTGAACATCGAGAGCACTTACAAGACCGGCCTCGCCGGGCGCTCAAAGGAGCTGGGGCGCGCGGGCTACTACTTCATGCTGGCGTTCGCGCTCTCCTTCATCTTTATGTACATGGTGCTCGCGGCGCAGTTCGAGTCGTTCATACACCCTGTGACGATTCTCCTGACGCTGCCGCTCGCCATTCCGTTCGGCATCGTCTCGCTGCTCGTGACGGGACAGACTGTCAACATCTTTTCGGGACTCGGACTGCTGCTGCTGTTCGGCGTGGTCAAGAAGAACGCGATTCTGCAGATCGACCACACGAACGAGCTGCGCTCGCACGGCATGGAGCGCGAGGAGGCCATCATTCAGGCGAACCGCGACCGCCTGCGCCCGATCCTGATGACGACCATCGCGCTCGTGGCGGGCATGATGCCGCTGGTTCTCTCGCGCGGCGCGGGCGCGGGCACGAATCGCTCAATCGGCGTGCTGGTGGTGGGCGGACAGAGCTTGTGTCTGCTTTTAACCTTGCTGGCCGTGCCGGTCTTCTACTCGCTCTTTGACGATCTCAGCCGCAGCCATGTCTGGGGACGCGCGGGCTCGCTCCTGACGGCTCCGTTCGTGTGGGCCCGGCGCAAGGCCGCGACGGCGACCGCTTCATTTTTAGGTTTGATCGGAAAGCAATAAGTTTTTATGTGAGGGTAGCGACAGCGGGTCAGTACCGCCTGCGGTAGCGGGCGGGTATTCAAGGTTGATGACCCGCCGCTACCGCAGGCGATACTGACCTGTATAATTATGAATAAGCAATCTTTCTTTCGTTTATTGATGACGCTCTTGCTGTTGTGCTTGCCGCTTGTAGTGCGTGCGCAGCAGCCGGCGAGCCAGCCTGTGACGCCTGCGCCTTCGGGCAACACGCCGCAGACGGCCGCGCCCAGCTCTTCGAGCGGGACGAACATCGCGCCTTCCGGGAACTCTGCGCAGGGGGCTCCGACGGAGCCCGGCTCGAACGCGCGCCCGGTGACGCCTGCGGGTCAGACCGAGCAGGGCGTCCAGCCGACCACGCAGGCCGAGCAGCAGGGACGCGGGACGCAGCCGCAGCCGGTCACGCAGCCGCAGACGCCGCAGGGCGGAGCGCCGACGACCGACAGCCTGCCTCCGAGCGGCGCGCAGCCTTCCGCCGTGCCGAACATACAGCCGGGGCAGACTCCGGCCGTGCCCGGACAGAACGTCAACGCGCCCGCAGTCACGCGCCAGCCCGGCCGCGAGAGCGTGCCGGCTCCCGCTCCCGCCGCGCAGGACGGCTTGAATGTCCCGCAGGTCGCGCCCGCTTACGAAGCTCCCGAAAGACCCTTGCCGGAGCTGGGGCGCGTCGGCGTGGACATGATGGATCAGAAGCCGCTCTCGCTGCGCGAAGCTTTGGAATTGGCTCTCTCCAATAACAAGGATATCGAAGTCGCGCGCTCGAACGTGAAGATCGCGGAGTTCGACCTGCGCGGAGCGCGCGGCATCTACGATCCGCGCTTCAGCTCGCTCTCCTATTACGAGCGGAGCGTCACGCCTTCGACGAACGTCTTCAGCGGCGGCGGCGCGAGCGGCATCGTGACCCAGAGTGATTACACCGGGACGACGCGCCTCGAAGGGCTCGTGCCGAAATACGGCGGCGGCTATCGCCTGGACTTTTCGAGCATTCGCCTCGTGACGACCAATCAGTTCGCCGTGCTCAATCCGCAGTTTCCCACGGCTCTCACCTTCAGTTACACACAGCCGCTCTGGCGCGGCCTGCGCTTTGACATCAACCGGCGGCAGATTGAGGTCGCCAAGAAAAATCTGTCGCTGACCGACGCGCAGTTTCGCCAGCGCACGAGCGAGACGATCGCGGCGGTGCAGCGCGCCTACTGGGATCTGGTTTATGCGCTCAGAAATTTGCAGATCCAGCGCGACGCCGTGCGCGACGCGCGCGCGCAGCTTGAGCACAACAAGCGCCTGGTGGAAGAAGGCATGCTCGCGCCGATTGACGTGGTGGCGGCGAACGCGCAGGTCTCCGGCTTCGAGCAGAGCGTCTATAGCGCGCTCGAAGATGTCTCGCGCGCCGAGAACAATCTCAAGAACCTGATCGCCGAAGACCGCAACGCGCCGCTCTGGTCGTCTTCGATTGTGCCGACCGATGCCGTGGACCTCGTGCCGCCCGCGATCACGCTGCCGGATGCCATGCAGGCCGCGCTGGAGAATCGCGCGGAGCTCAAGCAGTCCGATGTCGTGCGCGAGATCAACGAGCTGGACCAGCGATATTACCGCGAGCAGACCAAGCCGCAGGTTGACCTCATCGGCAGCTACGGCGTCGTCGGCCTGTCCGGAAATCTGAACCCCAGCCCCGGCACCAACGCTCTGACCAGTTCGAGCGAGCTGACGCGCCTCAAGATCAATGAAATTATCGCTGCGCTGCCGAACACGATGATCCAGCCCTTGCCGCCGCCCGTGACGCAAAGCCTGCCGGACAATCTGATCGGCGGCTTCGGCCAA